>NZ_DAIPZF010000004.1:0-111199 GCF_036782355.1 Cypionkella sp. | reverse complement strand
GTGGTAGGCCCGGAGGGACTCGAACCCCCAGCCAAGGCGTTATGAGCGCCCTGCTCTAACCATTGAGCTACAGGCCCACGCGGTGTTGTGCCTAACAGATCAGGCGCGCGGGTCAAGATGGCTGTTATTGTAAGGCTTGCGTTGCGCGCGGGGCTTGGATGGATTAAGGGGGCGCAAATGCCTTTCAGCTTGGGGACGATGCAGATGACCACGGGAAAAAATGGCCTGACCTATGCCGATGCCGGCGTCGATATTGATGCAGGCAACGCGCTTGTCGAGCGGATCAAGCCGGCGGCCAAACGCACGCAGCGTTCGGGCACAATGTCGGGCTTGGGCGGCTTTGGCGCTTTGTTTGATCTGAAGGGGGCGGGCTATAACGACCCGATTTTGGTCGCGGCCACCGACGGGGTTGGCACCAAGCTGCGCATCGCGATTGATACCGGCAATGTGGACACCATCGGCATTGATCTGGTGGCGATGTGCGTCAATGATCTGGTCTGCCAAGGCGCAGAGCCGTTGTTTTTTCTGGATTACTTTGCGACGGGCAAGCTGAATGTCGATGAGGCAACCCGCATCATCAACGGCATTGCGGCGGGCTGCGAAGCTTCGGGCTGCGCGCTGATCGGCGGCGAGACCGCCGAGATGCCGGGGATGTATCACAAGGGTGATTTCGATCTGGCAGGCTTTGCGGTGGGCGCGATGGAGCGCGGCGCTGATCTGCCTGCGGGCGTGGTTGCGGGCGATGTGCTGTTGGGTCTTGGCTCGAACGGGGTGCATTCGAACGGCTATTCTTTCGTGCGCAAAGTGGTCGAGATCTCGGGTCTGGGCTGGGAGGCGGCCTCGCCGTTTTCCGACGGCACTCTGGGCGAGGCCTTGCTTGCGCCGACACGGCTTTACGTCAAACAAGCGCTTGCCGCGGTGCGGGCAGGCGGCGTGCATGCGCTGGCCCATATCACCGGCGGCGGTCTGACCGAAAACCCGCCACGGGTAATCCCCGAGGGGCTGGCTTGCGAGATTGATCTGTCTAGCTGGCAGTTGCCGCCAGTGTTTCGCTGGTTGGCTGCGACCGCGCAGATGAGCCAGCCGGAACTGTTGAAGACCTTTAACTGCGGCATTGGCATGATGCTGGTGGTCGCAGCCGATCAGGCCGAGGCGCTGACGGCGCTGCTGCGCGCCGAGGGCGAGACGGTGGTGCAGATGGGCCGCGTTGTGGCGGGCGAGGGGGTTATCTATAAGGGTCAGCTGCTGTGAAGCGGGTTGTCCTCCTGATTTCGGGGGGCGGCTCGAACATGCTGCGGCTGGTCGAGGATATGGCGGGCGATCATCCGGCGCGCGCGGTGCTGGTGGCCTCGAACGACCCAGAGGCTGCGGGATTGGCGCGTGCGGCGGCTTTGGGGATTGCGACGGCGGCGGTGGATCATCGCCGCTTTGGCCGCGACCGCGCCGGCTTTGAGGCGGCCTTGCTGGCACCGATTTTGGCGGCAAAGCCCGATATCTTGTGCCTTGCGGGGTTTATGCGGGTGCTGACGCCGGCTTTTGTGGCGCAGTTTGAAGGGCGGATGCTGAACATTCACCCCTCGCTTTTGCCGAAATATCCCGGCCTGCACACCCATGCCCGCGCGCTTGCGGCGGGCGATACAGAGGCCGGCTGCACGGTGCATGAAGTCACGGCGGTGCTGGATGACGGCCCGATCCTGGGCCAAGCCCGCGTGCCGGTTTTGGCCACAGATGACGAGGCCAGCCTTGCCGCAAGGGTGCTGATCCAAGAGCACAGGCTTTATCCGGCGGTGCTGCGCCGCTTTGCGGCGGGCGAGCGCGGCCGGATTGATCTGACTTAACCGCCACGCGGGGGCTTTTGCAGCGGGGATCGACCCCGCCACAAAAGCTGCTGCCGCGCGCAGAGGATTGCCGCGGCGGTCTTGGCCTTGGCCCCTTGGAGGGCTTTTCCCCAAGCTTTGGCGGGTCTGAAAGCGTAGCAGGGGTTTTCTTGGCCTGAAATGCTGCCTATAGCAGAGCAAAGGGGATGCCCCCCTGCGCTTTTGAAAGGCGAGACATGCGGACCATCACCACCACCCAAGACCTTGCCGCCTTTTGTGAAGCTGCCAAAAAAGAGCCCTATGTCACCATCGACACCGAGTTTCTGCGCGAGCGGACCTATTGGTCAAAGCTGTGCCTGATCCAGATGGCGCTGCCCGGCAAGACCGGCGATGCGGTGCTGGTGGACCCGATCGAAGGTGCGGCGATGAGCCTTGAGCCTTTGTATGATCTGTTTCGCCACGAGGCGACGGTGAAGGTGTTTCACGCCGCCCGCCAAGATCTGGAGATTTTCTTTGTCGAGGGCAATTGCTTTCCGGTGCCCCTGTTCGACACCCAAGTCGCGGCGATGGTCTGCGGCTTTGGCGAGCAGGTCGGCTATGAGACTTTGGTCAAGCGCATCGTCAAGGCCGATTTGGACAAGACCTCGCGCTTTACCGATTGGTCGCGCCGGCCTTTGACGCCTGCGCAAAGCGCCTATGCCTTGGCTGATGTCACCCATCTGCGCGGGATTTATGAATTTCTAGCAGCTCAGCTGGCCAAGAATGGCCGTCAGGCTTGGGTGGAAGAAGAGCTTGCGGTGCTGACCGATCCCGAGACCTATACCACCCGGCCAGACGAGGCTTGGCTGCGGGTCAAGACGCGCACCACCTCGGGGCGGTTCTTGGGGCTGGTCAAGACTTTGGCGAAGTTTCGCGAAGAATATGCGCAGGGCAACAATGTGCCGCGCAGCCGGGTGATGAAGGATGACGCGCTGCTCGAGCTGGCCTCGACCCGGCCGGTGACGGTGGAAGAGCTGGGCCGCTCACGGCTGTTGATGCGCGAGGGGCGCAAGCCCGAGATTGCCGAGGGCATTCTGGCGGCGGTCAAGGCAGGCATGGAGATGCGGCAGGAAGATCTGCCCAAACCCGATCTGAGCAAGGATCAGTTGCAGGTCAACCCTGCGCTGGCCGATCTGCTGCGGGTCCTGCTAAAGGCCAAGTCGGAAAGTCTGGGCGTGGCGCCGCGGCTGATCGCTTCGGCCTCGGATCTGGATATGATTGCGGCGGGCGAGCGCAATCTGGAGGCGCTGGCCGGATGGCGCGCCGAGGCCTTTGGCGACGACGCGCTGCGGCTTTGCCGGGGCGAGATCGCGCTTTCGGCCAAGGGCAACGCCGTGGTGGTGGTTAAGCTGTAACCAAACGCCTTAGCGGCTGCTGCTGCGGGCGTTTTTGGCACCTTGGACGATGATCTGGCGGACGTCTTGCAGCTTGATATTGCTTAGGCGCAGGCCGACCAGCACCTCGCGCGATTGCTGGTTGACCACGCCTGCGGCGCTGATTGGCGGGAAAATGCGGAAATCCAGCACCAAGCGGCCTTTGTCATCAACAGGCTGTGCGACCAATTCCGCGTCCCAATAGCCTTGGGTTGGCGGCAGACCGGTGGCGCGCACAATTGCCCCGCCGGGGAATTTGTCGATCTTCAGATCCAGCACAGTCTCGATCAACAGCCGATCATCGGGGGCGGCGGCCGCAAGCGGGATCGCCATCACCTCTTTCGAGCCGCCAAACCAATTGAACGGGTTCAGCTTGGATTTCCCCACGCTTGCACAGGCGGTCAGCGTGATCAGACTGACAAGAACGGCGGAACGGAACAGGCGCATCGGTTAATCCCCTTGCTGGCTGTTCCTTGGGTAGCCGATTGCGCGGCTTTTGAAAAGGTCGGATGGGCTGGACCTTTGGCCAGTGCCGCACTAGCTAAGAGGGCAGAGATGGAGACCAAAATGGCCACGCCTGCCTTTGAAGAGATTGCCGAGACCTTTGAATTCCTTGACGATTGGGAAGACCGCTATCGCCATGTCATTGATCTGGGCCGTGCGATGCCGGAATTAGAGCCAAGCTTTAAGGTGCCCGCGCTGAAGGTCGAGGGCTGTGCCAGCCAAGTTTGGCTGCGTCCGGTGCCAGAGGCGGGGCTGTTTCAGTTTCAGGGCGATTCCGATGCGATGATCGTGCGCGGCCTGATTGCGGTGCTGCATGCGCTTTATGCCGGTGTGCCGATGGCGCAGGTGGGCGCGATTGACGCCCATGCCGAATTGGCGCGGCTGGGTTTGAACGACCACTTGTCGGCGCAACGCTCGAACGGCGTGCGCGCGATGGTCGAGCGGATCCGCAAGGTCGCAGCCCAAGCCTAAAGCGGCGCGCAGGCGGCCTTGCACCAAGCGCGGGCTGTGGGCGAAAGACGGTCTTCAAGCTTGACCAGAACCTCGGCGTGATAGGCGTTGATCCAGCCGATTTCCGCAGGCGACAACAGCGTCGTGACGATCAAGCGGCGGTCAAAGGGCGCGAAGGTCAGGGTTTCAAACATCAGCTGGCTGCGCTCGGGGTCGCCCCCTTGCAGATGCGGTGCAGGTTGCACCACGATCAGGTTTTCCAGCCGGATGCCAAATTCGCCCTCGCGGTAATAGCCCGGTTCATTCGACAAGATCATGCCGACTTCAAACGGCACATCGGACACCCGGCTTAACCGCTGCGGCCCCTCATGCACCGACAGGAAGGCACCGACGCCGTGGCCGGTGCCGTGGTTGAAATCTTGCCCCGCCATCCAAAGCGCTGCCCGTGCCAGCGGGTCCAGATCGCGGCCGGCAAGGCCCTTGGGCCAGCGCGCGCGGCTGATCGCAATCACGCCTTGCAGCACGCGGGTATAGCAGGCCCGCGCATAATCGCCCGGATCGCCAATCGCCATGGTGCGGGTGATATCGGTGGTGCCGTCCAGATATTGCGCGCCCGAATCCACCAACAGCAGGGTGTCTTGCCCGACAATGCGGTTGCTTTGCTCGGTGACGCGGTAATGCATGATCGCGCCGTTTGGCCCCGCCCCGCAGATGGTGTCAAAACTGATGTCATGCAGCGCATTGGTGGCGCGGCGGTAGCCTTCCAGCGCGCGCACGGCCTCGATCTCGGTCAGGCCAGGTTGCGGCGCGCGCGCATCCAGCCAGCACAGAAATTCCACCATGGCAGCGCCATCGCGCAGATGCGCCTCGCGCATGCCCTGCACCTCGGCCTCGGTCTTGCAGGCCTTGGGCAGGCGGCAGGGGTCATCGCCCCAAGCCACGGCGAGGCCCGCCTCGGCCAGCAGGGTCGAGACCGCAAGCGGGGCTGTGCCGCGATCGACCCGCACGGGGTCTTGCAGGGCTTGCAGGGCTGCGGTGAAGCTGGGCAGCGGATGCAGGGCAACCTCGGCCCCCAGATGTGCAAGCGTGCTTTCGTCAAACTTGGCGGCATCGGCAAACAGCGCCAAGCCTCCATCATCGTGCAAAATCGCCAAGCCATGCAGCACCGGATTGCGCGGGACATCGGCGCCGCGGATGTTCAAAAGCCAGCACAGGCTGTCGGGCAGGGTGATCACGGCGGCGCGCTGGCCTGAGGCGCGCAAAGCCGCGGCCAGACGCGCGCGTTTTTCGCCACTGCTGGCGCCTGCCAGCGCATCGGGATGCGCGAAGGCACGGCCCAAGGGGGCGGCGGGCTGATCGGGCCAGATCGCATCGACGGCATTGGCGCAGGCGCGCAGGCTGATCTCGCTGCCCGCAAGCGCCTCTTGCAGCTTGGCGATTTCCTCGGCGCTGTGCAGCCATGGGTCAAAGCCCAGCACGCCCGCACCAAAATGCTGGCGGATCCAAGGCCCGGGCATCACCTCGGGCCAAGGCACGGGGGTGAACTGCGCCAGATCGACCTGACCTTTGACCTGCGTCCGGTAGCGCCCGTCGATGAACACGCCGGCCGCCTCGGGCAGCACCACGCAAAACCCAGCCGAGCCAGTAAAGCCTGTCAGCCACTGCAAGCGTTCGTCGCGGGCGGCGACATATTCGCCCTGATGCAGATCGGCGCGCGGCACGATAAAGCCCGCCAGCCCCTGCTGGGCCAGATGCGCGCGCAAATCAGCCAGACGCTGCGCCCCCGTTGCCGGATTTGCCTGAACGTCAAAGGTCTGAAACATGGCGTGCTCTTTCGCTCGGGCCGGTCAGCCGGTTTTGCGCATCAAGGCTTTGGCGCGCTTTTTGGGATCGGTGTCAAACAGACCGGCAAGCTGTTCGGTCATCGCACCGGCCAGTTGTTCAACATCGGTAATCGTCACCGCGCGCTGATAATAGCGGGTGACATCATGGCCGATGCCGATGGCAATCAGCTCGACCGCTTTTTTGCGTTCCACCATGGCGATGACATCGCGCAGGTGCTTTTCCAAAAAGCTGGCCGGATTGACCGAAAGCGTCGAATCGTCCACCGGCGCGCCATCCGAGATCACCATCAAAATCCGCCGCGCCTCGGGGCGGGCCATCATGCGGCGGTGCGCCCATTCCAGCGCCTCGCCGTCAATGTTTTCCTTTAGCAGCCCCTCTTTCATCATCAGCCCCAGATTGGGCCGCACCCGACGCCAAGGCGCATCGGCGGATTTATAGATGATGTGGCGCAGATCGTTCAGACGGCCAGGTTGCTGCGCGCGCCCTTGGGCCAGCCAGCGCTCGCGCGATTGGCCGCCCTTCCAGGCGCGGGTGGTAAAGCCAAGGATTTCAACCTTGACCGAGCAGCGTTCCAGCGTGCGGGCCAAAACATCGGCACAGATCGCCGCGATCGAGATCGGACGCCCGCGCATCGACCCCGAATTGTCGATCAGCAGCGTGACGCAGGTGTCGCGAAACTCGGTGTCTTTTTCCTGTTTGAACGACAAAGGCGTGGTCGGATTGGCGATCACCCGCGCAAGCCGGCCCGCGTCCAGCGTGCCCTCTTCCAGATCAAACAGCCACGACCGATTTTGCTGCGCCTGCAAGCGGCGCTGCAGCTTATTGGCCAGCCGCGAAACGGCACCCTTCAGCGGTTCCAATTGTTGGTCCAGATAGGCGCGCAGGCGTTCCAATTCGGCGGGTTCGGCCAGATCTTCGGCTTTGATTTCTTCATCAAAATCCGTGCTATAGACGGTATAGTTCGGGTCCGCATCGGAATAGGCGGGCGGCGGTGGCGGCTCTAACGGAGCCTCGCCTTCTGGCAGTTCGGCCTCGTCGCCCTGTTCCATATCGGCTTGGTCATCCATGGTGACCTGAGCTTGCGATTCGTCTTGTTGCTCTTCTTGGCTTTGCTCGGGCGAGGCTTCGCTGTCGTCGCCTTGCTCTTCTTCTGATCCTTCGGAATCGGGGGCGTCTTGGTCTTCTTCGGCGCCCTCGTCGCCGTCCAGATCTTCGGGCGCGTCGGGGTCATCGCCCAGCTGATCGCCATAGCCAAGATCGGCGATCACCCTGCGCGTCAGCCGCGCAAAAGCCGCCTGATCGGCAAGCGCGTCGTCCAGCGTCTCAAAGCTGCCCGCCGCTTGGCCTTCGATAAAGTCGCGCCACATCTCCATGACATTGGCAGCCCCCTTGGGCAGATCGCGCCCGGTGGCCAGATGGCGCACCAGATAGCCCGCCGCCACCGAAAGCGAGGCGTCTTCGCGTTTGACGATGCCAGAATAGCCCTTGCGCTCTGCCTCATGGGCGATTTTGGCGTCGATATTGCCTGCGGTGCCGGGCATGGCGCGCGCGCCCACGGCCTCGCAGCGCGCGGTTTCCATCGCGTCGTAAATCTCGCGGGCAAGCGGGCCGGTGGGGGCGTATTTCTGGGCGGTGGCGTCGTTGTGAAACTTGCGGCGCAGCGCAAAGGCGTCAGCGGTGCCGCGTGCAAGCAAAACCTCGTCACGGGTCATGCGGCGGCTGACCTGTGGCAGACGAATGCCGTCTTTGTTCATCCCCGCAGGGTCGACCGAATAGGTCACCGTCATCTCGGGGTCATTGGCCATGGTTTTCGTGGCCTCGGCGAGGGCCTTTTTGAACGGATCGGCTGGGTTGTCGGTTGGTTTGGTCATGGTCCGTCCAAAACGTAGGGTGGGGGTTTTCCCCCACCGCTGTGGAAGGTGGGGGAGGACCCCCACCCTACATTATTTCATTGCCATGCTTGCCGCGGATTCTGGCAGCTCTTCGGCAAAGCAGCGCTGGTAGAATTCGGCCACGGTCTGGCGCTCCAGCTCGTCGCATTTGTTCAGGAACGACAGCCGGAAGGCGTAGCCCACATTGCGGAAGATCTCGGCGTTTTCGGCCCAGTTCAGCACGGTGCGCGGCGACATCACGGTCGAGAGATCGCCGTTCATAAAGGCGGTGCGGGTCAGATCGGCGACGGTGACCATCTGCGAAATGGTCTTGCGGCCCTTTTCGTTGTTATAGTTCGGGCGCTTGGCCAGAACGATGGCGGATTCCGCGTCATGGCTAAGATAGTTCAAGGTGGCGACCAGCGACCAACGGTCCATCTGGGCTTGGTTGATCTGCTGGGTGCCGTGATAAAGCCCGGTGGTATCGCCAAGGCCCACGGTGTTGGCCGTGGCAAACAGGCGGAAAGACGGGTGCGGGGTGATGATCTCGTTTTGATCCAGCAGCGTCAGCTTGCCGTCGGTTTCCAGCACGCGCTGGATCACGAACATCACATCGGCGCGGCCCGCGTCATATTCATCAAACACAATCGCAACCGGATTGCGCAGCGCCCAAGGCAGGATGCCTTCGTGAAATTCGGTGACTTGCTTGCCGTCGCGCAGCTTGATCGCGTCTTTGCCGATCAGGTCGATCCGGCTGATGTGGCTGTCAAGGTTGACGCGCACGGTGGGCCAGTTCAGCCGCGCGCCGACCTGCTCGATATGGGTGGATTTGCCGGTGCCGTGATAGCCTTGGATCATCACGCGGCGGTTGTAGGCATAGCCTGCAAGGATCGCCAAAGTGGTGTCAGGGTCGAATTTATAGGTTGGATCAATCGCCGGCACGCGGTCGGTGGCTTCAGCAAACCCCTTAACCTTCATATCGGTATCGATCCCGAAAACCTCTCGGACCGAGATTTCTTCGGTGGGTTTCATCACTGTATCTGCCATTGCCCATGCCCATATCAAACTGGCGGGCATCTGGCCCGCGATCATGCGCCAAGTAGTGGAACATTCTGCGCAGGGCTGCAAGGGGCGGGGCGGCTCTCGTGGCGATCGGCGGGCGAAGTTGCTGCTTTTTCGCGGCGATGGCGTGAAAGTCGCCTTTGGATTTGCCCGCGCGACTGGACAGCGGCACAGCTGAGAGCTACCGATAAAGCAAGGGCGTTTTTGGCCCGCTTTGTGTCGAGGTGTCGTTTTGCCCATGCCGCTGCCAGATGTCTTCCCAGCCCGCCTTGCCGCAAGAACAGGTGTACGGCCATGACGAGGGCCAATGCAGCGATCTGGTATGCGCCAGACGGGTTTGATCCGGTAAAAAAGGGCATTAACGGGCGCAGAGTGGCGGGCGACTCGTTTCTGCGCGGGTTTTTGCGCCATGCCGATGTCGATGAAGTTGTGCTGGCACTGCATGGCGGCGAGGCCGCGGCCCAGCCGGTACGGGCCTTGGCGCAAGAGCTGCGCCCCCAACTGGCTCTGCGCGCGGTGGGCTTGCTGCATCCGCAAAAAATCGCGCCGGTCTCTACACTGTTCTTCCCCAGCCCGAATTTCAGCGCCGAAGCTTGGCGGCGCGCGCCCTATGGCACGCAGGCTTGGTCGATTTGCGGCATCACGCATACCACCTCGACCGCCGCGGTGATGCAGGGGTTTTTCGATTTGCGCATGGCGCCGGTGCAGCCTTGGGATGCGGTGATCTGCACCTCGCGTTCGGTGCTGGCCTCGGTCACTTATCTGATGGATCGCGCTGATGAGCATATTCGGAGCCATTTGCGCGCCACACCGCCGCCCCGCCCGATGCTGCCCGTGATTCCGCTGGGCGTGCATTGCGATGACTTTGCCCCTGATGCGGCGGCGGGGGCCTTGCTGCGGCAAAGGCTGGGGGCAGGGCCTCAGGATGTGGTGTTTAGCACCATCGCGCGGTTGACCCCGCATGAGAAATTTGACCCGCTGCCGATCTATATGGCGATGCAGGCAGCGCAGGCCCAGCTGCACGACCGCAAGTTGCATGTGGTGCTGTGTGGTCAGTTTCGCGATGAGTTCTCGCGCAAGGTGTTTGAAAACGGTGCAAGGGCGCTGATGCCGGATGTGGGCTTTGCGGTCTTGGATGGCGCGCTGGCGGCAGAGCGGAAAGCGGCGCTCTCGGGGGCGGATGTGTTTATGTTCCTGATTGATAACATTCAGGAAACCTTTGGCATCGCACCGCTGGAAGGCATGGCGGCAGGCCTGCCGCTGTTGGTGTCAGATTGGGATGGCATGAAAGACACCGTGCCGCCAGAGGTGGGCTTTCGCGTCACCAGCCGCACCTTGCCCGGCTCCTATCTAGCGTCAGAGGCGATGCGGTATCAGGGCGGAACCGACAGTTATCTGCAATATTGCGCGGCGACTTCGGCCTTGACCGAAATTGATCAGCCGGAATTGGTTGACCGGATCCTGACGCTGGCCCGCGATGGCGATTTGCGGCGGCGGATGGGGCGGGCGGCGCAGGCGCATGTGCGCGCGCATTATGATTGGTCGGTGATCGTGCCGCAGATGCAGGCGCTTTGGGCCGAGCAAGAGGCGATGCGCGTTGCGGCCAAACCCCTGCGCTATCGCTCCGATTCCTTGCCGATTGCGCCATCGCCGACGCATTATTTTGCCGCCTATCCGACCGAGCAGGTGACACTGAAAGACCAGCTTTTTGTCGCGGTGGACGGCGGGCCAGATTTGCAGGCCCTGCTGCGCATTCGCAACTACACTGCCACCAAACGGATGTTTGCCCCACCCGCCCAGATTGGCTCGGTCTTGGCGGTGGTGCAGGCCAAGGGCGGCTGCGATCTTGCCACCATCGAGACTGCCTGCGGGCTTACCAGCCTACAAGCGGCGCGGGTGGTGATCTGGCTGTTGAAATACAACCTGCTGCGCCGCGCCTGAGTTATTCTTTGAAATAGCGGCTGTCTTTGATCTGATCCCAAGCCCAGACCACCTCTTGCAGACGGTCTTCGTCTGACCGGTCGCCGCCGTTCATATCGGGGTGCAGGTCTTTGACCAAGCCTTTGTATTGCTTGCGGATATCGGTCTTGGTCCAGGTGTCGCGCGCGTCCAGAATCTCGATCGCCTTGCGCTCGGTTGCGGGCAGTTTGCGGGTGGCGTTCGAGGTGGGCTTGGCCGGATTGCGCGTGGCGTTGTTGCCCAGCAAAGACATCGGATCATCAACGCCAATGCGGTGCCAAGCGTTGCCATCATCCTTGCGCGAAAACGGTTTGGTCTCGCGCTCCCACAGACGGTCTTTTTCCAACAGCTTTTGGAATTCCTCGTCGGTGGCGGTGCCAAAGAAGTTCCACTTCAGGTTATATTCGCGGATGTGATCGCGGCAGAACCAAAAGTATTCGTCCAGATGATCGGGGCTTTTGGGCGCGCGATAGGCGCCCTTTTCTTTGCAATTGGGGAAATCGCAGGCCTTGTTCGAGGTTTCAAACGCCCCCGACATGCCACGGCGCGTGGTTTTGCGCTTGGCTTTATCCGACGAAACGCGGATGTCGAACTCAAAGGGGGGACGGTTTGTCATGTTCTGGCCTTTCCGACTCGGAGGCAAGAGTTTAGCCTTTTGAGCGGCAGATTGAAGGGGGTTGCACGAAAAAATGAGCATCGAGAACGAGTTGACACAGCGATTGACAGCAGCTTTTGCGCCCGAACGCCTAGAGGTGGTCAATGACAGCCATAAACACGCGGGCCATATGGGCGATGATGGCACCGGAGAGAGCCATTTCACCGTGCTGATCCGCGCGAAAGATTTTGGCCCGATGTCGCGGGTGGCGCGACACCGGGCCGTTCATGCAGCGATTGGTGATTTAAACCAGCGCATTCACGCGCTGGCCTTGGATATCAGCGCGCCTTAAGTTCAAGCCGGCGGGCGTGCAGCACGGGTTCGGTATAGCCCGATGGCTGCACGCGGCCTTTGAAAACAAGGTCTTGCGTGGCTTTATAGGCGATGCCGTCAAAGCCGGGGGCCATCGGGGTATAGGCGGGATCGCCTGCGTTCTGACGGTCCACCACTGCGGCCATTTTGCGCAAAGCCGCCTCGACCTCATCAGGCGAGACGATGGCGTGATGCAGCCAATTGGCGATATGCTGGGCAGAAATCCGGCAGGTGGCGCGGTCTTCCATCAGGCCGACGTCATGCATATCGGGCACTTTCGAGCAGCCAACACCCTGATCAATCCAGCGCACCACATAGCCCAAGATGCCTTGGGCGTTGTTTTCCACCTCGGCCATGATCTGCGCAGTGGTCCATTTTTGATACGAGGCCAATGGAATTTCCAAAATGGTCTCGACATAGGCGCGACGACCGCCAGCCTTCAGCCGCTTTTGCACCGCAAAGACATCGACCTTGTGATAATGCAAGGCGTGCAGCGTGGCCGCGGTGGGCGAGGGCACCCAAGCGCAGTTGGCACCGGCTTTGGGATGGTCGATCTTTTGCTCCAGCATTGCCGCCATCAGATCGGGTGCCGCCCACATGCCCTTGCCGATCTGCGCGCGCCCCGACAGGCCACATTCCAGACCGATATCGACGTTCTGGTTTTCATAGCCGCCGATCCAGGATTTGCGTTTGATGAAATCCTTGCGCGAGAACGGCCCTGCCTCCATCGAGGTGTGGATCTCGTCGCCGGTGCGGTCCAGAAAGCCGGTGTTGATAAAGGCCACACGCGATTTCGCCGCACGGATACAGGATTTCAGGTTGACCGAGGTGCGGCGCTCTTCGTCCATGATGCCGATTTTGACGGTGTTGCGCGGCAGGCCAAGGATGTCTTCAACCCGGTCAAAGGTTTCGGCGGCAAAGGCCACTTCTTCGGGGCCGTGCATTTTGGGCTTAACCACATAGACCGAGCCATGGTGCGAATTGCGCAGGCCTTCGGTCTTTTGCAGGTCATGCTTGGCGATCAGGGTGGTGATCAGCGCATCCATCAGACCTTCAAAGATTTCCGAGCCGTCGGGCAGCAAAATCGCAGGGTTGGTCATCAGATGGCCAACATTGCGGATCCACAACAGCGCGCGGCCTTTCAGCGTCAGCGTGCTGCCATCGGCCGCGATAAAGCTGCGGTCTGCCGAAAGCTTGCGGGTGATCTGCCGCCCGCCTTTCGACAGATCTGCACTCAGGCTGCCTTGCATCAGGCCCAGCCAGTTCTCATAGGCTTGGGTCTTGTCGGCACCGTCAACGCAGGCCACGGAATCTTCGCAGTCCATGATCGCCGAGACAGCGCTTTCCAGCACGATATCGGCAAGACAGGCCTGATCGCGGCTGCCGATCATATGGGCGCGGTCAAAGATCAGCTCGACATGCAGGCCGTTGTTAACCAGCAGCACTGCGTCTGGCGCTTTGGGGTTGCCGCGATAGCCTGCGAATTTTGCAGGCGTGACCAGCGGCAGATCGTCGATCAAAAGCGCGCCGTTTTGCACATGATAGCGGCGCACATCGGCATGGCTTGCGCCGGCAATTGGAAAGGCCTCGTCCAGAAACACCCGGGCGCGAGCGACAACACGGGCACCACGGCCCTTGTCATAGCCGCCTGCGGGGGCGGCACTGCCCATGGCATCGGTGCCATAAAACGCGTCATAAAGGCTGCCCCAACGCGCATTGGCCGCGTTCAACGCATAGCGGGCATTGGTGATCGGCACCACCAGCTGCGGGCCGGGGATGCTGGCGATTTCGGGGTCAACATTGGCGGTGTCGATCTGGAAATCCTCGCCCTCGGGCAGCAGATAGCCGATCTCTTGCAAAAACGCCTTATAGGCAGCCGGATCATGCGGAGCATTGCGGTGGGCGATGTGCCAGTTGTCAATCTGGGTCTGCAGCGCATCCCGTTTTGCCAGCAGTGCGCGGTTCTTTGCCCCTTGGGTCACCGCCATATCGCTGAAGCCTGCCCAGAAGTCATCTGCGCCGACACCACTGCCGATCAGCGCCTTTGTTTCGATGAAATCTGCAAGGATTTTATCCACTTGCAAGCCGGCACGGGTGACACGTTGGGTCATAGGTTCCTCCTGGACGAATATTTGGCCGCAACCTAGCACAATGCCCCCCAACGGCAAGTTCACGCGGGCGCTATTTTCAGGGCAATGCTGAAAACACTTGCCTGCGATTTTTGAAAGCGCTTTGAGAATAACAGATCTGGCGCAATGGTGGCGCTGTGGTAGCGTGAAGCGGTGTTTCCCAGTTGGAGCCTTCCGATGATCCTAGATCCCGCCCTTGACCTAAGCCTGACGCGCGAGATTGCCCTGCCGCCTGCGGTGCTTTTTGCCTGCTGGACCCAAAGCCAGCATATCCCGCAGTTTTTTGTGCCCAAACCGCACCGGGTTGTGGCCTGCCATATCGACCTGCGTGTCGGCGGCGCCTTTAACACCAGCTTTGATGTCGACGGCGCAGTGATGCAGAACAACGGCGTCTGGCTGGAGATTGTGCCGGATAAAAAGCTTGTGTTTACAGATGCCTATACCGAAGGTTGGAAACCCGCGCCCGAGCCGTTTATGACCGCGATCATCACGCTGGATGATCTGGGCGACAATCGCAGCCGCTATACCGCGATTGCCCGCCACCGCAGCGCCGAGGCTGCCGAGACGCATCGGCAAATGGGGTTCTATCAGGGCTGGGGCACGGTGGTAGATCAGTTGGAAGCCTATGCGAGGGGCCTGTGATGCAAGACCGTCAGATCATATTGCACCGCCTGATGGCCGCGCCTGTGGCGGATGTTTGGCGCTGTTGGAGCGATCCTGCGATCTTGCCGCAGTGGTTCGGGCCCGAGGGATATCACTGTATCACCAAAGAGATAGACCTGCGCCAAGGCGGGCAGTGGTGCTTTGATATGATCGGGCCGGATGGCAAGGTTTGGCCAAACCGGCACCGATACACCCTGTTTGTGCCGCTGCAGCGGCTTGCGTTTTTGTTGGACGACGGGGCAGATGGCCCTGATCCGATGCAGATCGTGGTCGAGTTTGCGCCCGCAGTCGGGGGCAGCCAAATCACCCAGACCATGACCTTTCCCAGCCGCGAGATGTGTCAGGGCGCGCTGCAGTTTGGCGCTGATCGTCTGGGGCAGACCACCTTGGCCAAGTTAGAGGCCGCGGCGCTAAAACTCTAACCGCAATTGGCCTCGCAGCGGTTGCGCGGGGTTTTCGATCAGCGTGGGGCTCGGCTGTGCAACCACCCGCAAGGGCCGGCCAAAGCGCGCCCAGATCGCCTCTTGCGCGGCCCGATGCGCGGTGGCGATGTCGATCATCGGTTCGGGATAGCGCCGCCCCAACAGCCGCGCGGCCCCGGCCCATTTCCACGGGCTTTGCAGGCAGCTGTCGGGAACGGCGGCCAATTCTGGCAACCAATGGCGGGTGAACTGGCCGTCTGGGTCCAGATCAAGCGCTTGTTTTATCGGGTGAAACAGCCGTGGCGCTTCGGCTGTCAGGCCTGCGATGCGCAGGGCTTGCGGCCAAAACAGCGCGGGGTCGTAATCGGTCAGACGGCGGGCAAGGCCGGCGCTGGCCTGCATCGGGTCCAGCCCCAGATGATGCACGCCAAGGCTTAGCACCAGTGCGCGCAGCGGCTCGTTCAGCCAGCCTGTCGCCGCCAGATACCGCATCAGCGCATCCAGAAACGGCAATCCGGTTTGCCCCAGCAGCCAGGCGTTCAGGGCCGAGGTGGCAGCGATTGCGGCCAAATCTGGCGCGGGGCAGGGCGGCAGCACCGCGCGCGCGGCCAGTTTGCGGCCAAAACCGCCCAAGGCCGAGGCCCAGCGCCCCGAGGGCCGTTCGGCCAGCCGCGCGGTTATGGCTTGGTCCAGCTCGCGCAGCGACACCGTGCCCTGCGCCAGATGCGGCGACAGCCGCGACGAGGCGCGCTCTGCGCTATGGGGTTGCGCTTGGGCGCGGTGATAGCTTTCGCCGCGTGTGGTCAGAAAGGTGTTCAGCAGATCAAGCGCTTGCCCGCGCCCGCCGCGTTGGCGGTGCGCACAAGCATCAGGGCCCAGCCGCAGCAGTTGCGGCACCGGCAGCGGGGTCGAGATCAGATCGGCCACGCAGCGCAGCGCGGGGGGCGGCAAGGGCTCGCCCTGCAAAGGCTGTTCGGTCTCCAGCCAAGCAATCCCTGATGCCGCCGCCCAATCGGTCAAAGCGCGCGGCGCGCTGCCTTGGGTGACGATGGTGGTGATGGCATGGCGCGCGCAAAGCCGCGCCAGCACCTGTGCCACCGGCCCCGTGCGGATCAGCAAGGCTGCGCCAAGGCTGGCCAGATCGGCGCGCAAATCCTCGACAGATTCGGCAATAAACTGAAACTGCCGCGCCGAGGTGTCGCTGCGCGCCCATTGCTCGGGATCAAAAATATACACAGGCACCACCGCGCCCAAGCCCGCCGCAAGGGTCAGGGCGGCATGGTCATGGATGCGAAGATCTTGTCGGAACCACATGAGAACATTCATGGAACACAGCTTTAGCAAAGCCTGCGGTTCTGTAAAGATCTGGCGTGGGGATTATACCCGATTTTGCGGCAAGACTTTGAGATCAAACCAGATATAGCCACAGCTTTTGCGCTTTTGCCACAGCGCTTTGCGTAATCTTGCCCAATCTTGCGCGCGCTTGATTCGCTGCTTGCGTCTTGGCCGCATCTGGGAAAGTTTGGCGGCAAATCAGGAGACCGCCATGACCGCAGCCGATCCGCGCACGATCTATCTGAGCGATTATCAGCCCTACAGCCATCTGCTGGAGCAGGTGGAGCTATGCTTTCATCTGGATCCTGCGGCGACGCGGGTGAAGGCGCGGCTGCATATGGCCCCCAATCCGCTGCGCCCCGGCAAGCAAGATGTGCGGCTGGATGGCGAGGGGCTGAAGCTGATTTCTTGCGCGGTGAATGGCGAGGCGCTGAACGTGGTGCCCGATGCCACGGGCCTGTCGATTGCGGCGGCGCGTCTGCCCTCGGGGGCCTTTGTGCTGGAAACCGAGGTCGAGATCGCGCCCGAAGACAATACCGCGCTGGAGGGGCTTTATATGTCGAACGGCATGTATTGCACCCAATGCGAGGCCGAGGGCTTTCGCAAGATCACCTTTTACCCCGACCGACCCGATGTGATGACCCGTTTCAAGGTGCGGATCGAGGGCGATTTGCCGGTGCTGTTGTCGAACGGCAATCCGGTCGCCCAAGGTGCTGATTGGGCAGAATGGGATGATCCTTGGCCCAAGCCTGCCTATTTGTTCGCGCTGGTGGCGGGCGATCTGGTGAATTTTCCCGATCACTTCACCACGATGTCGGGCCGCGAGGTTGCGCTGAACATCTGGGTGCGGCCGGGAGACGAAGGGCGCTGCGCTTGGGGCATGGCCTCGTTGAAGGCCGCGATGCTTTGGGATGAACAGGTCTACGGGCGCGAATACGACTTGGACATTTTCAACATTGTTGCGGTTGATGACTTTAATATGGGCGCGATGGAGAACAAAGGGTTGAACATTTTCAACTCTAAGGCGGTGCTTGCCTCGGCGGATACCGCGACGGATGATGATTTCGCCCGCGTGGAATCGATCATCGCGCATGAGTATTTTCACAACTGGACCGGCAACCGCATCACCTGCCGCGATTGGTTTCAGCTGTGTTTGAAAGAGGGGCTGACGGTCTACCGCGATCAGCAGTTTTCCTCGGATCTGCGCTCGGCGCCGGTGAAACGCATCCAAGACGTTTTGGCCCTGCGCGCGCGGCAGTTTCGCGAAGATGGCGGGCCTTTGGCGCATCCGGTGCGCCCCGATCATTATATCGAGATCAACAATTTCTACACCGCGACCGTCTACGAGAAGGGTGCCGAGGTGATCGGCATGTTGCGCAGGCTGGTGGGCGATGCCGATTACGCCCGCGCGCTTGATCTTTATTTTGCGCGTCACGACGGGCAGGCGGCGACGATCGAAGATTGGCTGGCGGTGTTTGCCGAAGTCTCTGGCCGCGATCTGACCCAGTTTAAGCTGTGGTATACTCAGGCCGGCACGCCTGTGCTGAAGGTCAGCGAAGATTGGGCCGATGGCCGCTATACCCTGACGCTGGAACAGGAAAATCCGCCAACCCCCGGCCAGCCCGAAAAAGCGCCCAAGCTTATTCCGGTGGCGATTGGTCTGATTGGCCCGAATGGTGACGAGGTGGTGCCGACGCAGCTGCTGGAATTTGGCGAGGCCAAGCACAGCTATGTCTACGACGGTTTGGGGGCGCGGCCTGTGGCCTCGATCCTGCGCGGATTTTCGGCGCCGGTGATTGTGGAGCGCAGCGTCTCGATCGAGGATCGCGCGTTTTTGCTGGCGCATGACAGCGATGCGTTCAACCGCTGGGAGGCTGGGCGGACGCTGGGCAAAGAGCTGCTGGCGCGGATGATCACCGAAGCCGCCGAGCCTTTGCCCGAGTTTCTGGCGGCAATGGAGGCTTTGGCCTTTGATGACACACTCGAGCCTGCCTACCGCGCGCTTGCGCTGCGGTTGCCGTCGGAAGATGACATGGCCGCCACGCTGTTTGCAGCAGGCCATGTGCCTGATCCTGCGGCAATTCACGCCGCCCGCGACGCGCTGCATCTGGCGATGGCGCAGCAGATGCGGCCAAGGCTTGCGGCTTTGGAATCGGCGATGCATGTGCCGGGGGCCTATAGCCCCGATGCTGCCTCTGCGGGCAAACGCGCCCTGCGGCTTGGCGTGCTGGGCTTGCTTGCACGGCTGGATGGCGGATCGGCCGCGCGCGAGGCCTATTATGACGCCAGCAACATGACCGAAAGCTTTGGCGCGCTGGCGATTTTGCTGGAAATCGGCGAAGGCAGCACGGTTCTGGCTGATTTTGAAGAGAAATTCCAAGACGACCGCTTGGTGATGGACAAATGGTTCGCGGTGCAAGTCGCCTGCGCCAAGCCCGAAGCCATGGCCGATGTGGTGCGTGATCTGACCCAGCATCGCGGCTTTGACATTAAAAACCCCAACCGGTTCCGCGCGGTCTTTGGCGCGATGGCCGCCAATCATGCAGGCTTTCACGAGGCCGATGGCGCGGGCTATGATCTGCTGGCCGATTGGCTGATCAAGCTGGACCTTTTGAACCCGCAAACCGCGGCGCGGATGTCGACGGGGTTCGAAAGCTGGCCGCGCTATGACATTGACCGGCAGGAAATGATGCGCGCAGCGCTTGAGAGGATACTGGCGAGCAAAGGCCTAAGCCGCGATCTGGGGGAAATGGCTGCGCGGATGTTGGCGCGTTAGGCCTTGCAATAGGCCTGTTTGGCAGTCCAGGCGGCGATCTCGGCGCGCACGCGGGCCTTGCGCATTGGGCCCCAATCGCGCGCCACGCCCTTGGTGCCTTGGCCTGCAACCACGCCGTCGCGGCCAACTTGCCGCGCGATGATCTTCACCGCGCAGGCCAGATTGGCGCTGCCGTCTTTCAGCGCGCTGGCCGAGCGTGCTTCGCAGCGATAGGCAGCGGCGGTTTTGGGCGAGACCTGCATCAAACCGAAATAGCGCCCGCCTCCCGCTGCCTTGGGGTTAAAGCCGCTTTCATATTTCGCCAGCCCCGCCAAGACCGCGACCCAAAAGGCGTTGCGGTCTGGCTTTGACGCGGTGGCATAGCCTGGGCACCATGCGGCGATATCCTCGGGAACCCGGCTTGCGAGCTTGCTGTCAAAAAGTGCCACCTCTTGCAGGGCGGCACTGGTCCAATTGGCGGCCTCGCGGTGACCATCCCAGCGCATTTTGGGCAGAGCCTCTGCCTCTGCGGCAAAGCCGTTGGCAAGGACCGAAAACACGAGGGCAAGGCAAAGGGAAAACCGCATCGACACGCTTTGAGCAACACCGCGATCCGGTCGCGGCCTGACCGCTATCGCGACAAAACCGCAACCGGGCAAGCTTTCCACCGCTTTGCCGCCCCGCTTGGGCAGCTTTCCGCCAGAGCCACCCTTGCCGAAGCCGCGCGTCCTGCCTAAACAGGCTGAAGAACCTGACGGAGGCCTATGATGCTTGATCTGACCTATGAGATGCCGAAACCCAAAGTGATTGCGGGGCTCAAGCACGATTGGGAACTGGTGATCGGGATGGAAATCCACGCGCAGGTCTCGTCAAACGCCAAGCTGTTTTCTGGCGCCTCGACCCAAGTTGGGGCCGAGCCGAATTCAAACGTCGCCTTTGTGGATGCGGCGATGCCGGGCATGTTGCCGGTGATCAACGAATATTGCATCGAACAAGCGGTGCGCTCGGGTCTGGGTCTGAAGGCGCAGATCAACCTGCGCTCGGCCTTTGATCGCAAGAACTATTTCTACCCCGATCTGCCGCAGGGCTATCAGATCAGCCAGCTTTACCACCCCATCGTGGGCGAGGGCGAAGTGCTGGTCGAGATGGGCCCCGGCGTGGCGCGTCTGGTGCGGGTGGAACGCATTCACCTGGAACAAGACGCCGGCAAATCCATTCACGACATGGACCCGACAATGTCTTTCGTCGATTTCAACCGCACTGGCGTGGCGCTGATGGAAATCGTCAGCCGGCCTGACATTCGCAGCCCCGAAGAGGCCGCGGCCTATGTCGTCAAACTGCGCCAGATCCTGCGCTATCTGGGCACCTGTGACGGCAATATGCAAAACGGCAATCTGCGTGCCGATGTCAACGTTTCGGTCTGCCGCGCGGGTCAGTATGAGAAATACCAAGCCACGCAAGACTTTAGCCATCTGGGCACGCGGTGCGAGCTGAAGAATATGAACTCGATGAAGTTCATCCAATTGGCGATTGACGTCGAAGCCCGCCGCCAGATCGCGATTTTGGAAGATGGCGGCACGGTCACCCAAGAGACCCGGCTTTACGATCCTGACAAGAATGAAACCCGCTCGATGCGCAGCAAGGAAGAGGCGCATGATTACCGCTATTTCCCTTGCCCCGATCTGCTGCCGCTGGAAATTGAACAGGCTTGGGTCGATGACATCGCGGCTTCGATGCCAGAGCTGCCCGGCGCCAAAAAGGCGCGCTTTATGGGGGATTTCGGCCTGACCGATTATGACGCCAATGTGCTGACCGCCGATCTGGAAAACGCCGCCTTCTTCGAGGCCGTGGCGCAGGGCCGCGACGGCAAGCAGGCGGCAAATTGGGTGATCAACGAGCTGTTTGGCCGTCTGAACAAACAGGGTCTTGCGATTACCGACAGCCCGATGTCAGCCGCACAGCTGGGCGGCGTGCTGGATCTGATTGCCAAGGGCGAGATCACCGGCAAAATGGCCAAGGATCTGTTCGAGATCGTCTGGACCGAAGGCGGCGATCCGGCCGAGGTGGCCGCTGAGCGCGGTATGAAGGCCGTCACCGATACCGGTGCGATCGAAGCCGCACTTGATGCGCTGATTGCTGCCAACCCCGATCAGGTCGAAAAGGCCCGCGTTAATGCCAAGCTTGCCGGTTGGTTCACCGGCCAAGTGCTGAAATCCACCGGAGGCAAGGCCAATCCGGCCGTGGTGGGCGCGATGGTGGCGCAAAAGCTGGGGCTATAACTGCTATTGGTTTGGCCTTGGCGCGCAACTTCCCGTAAGCTGCGCGCAATCTGTCAGGGGGATCGCGATGCCACATTATGAATTCAAAGTTGTTCCAGCGCCGCGGCGCGGTGAAAAGGCGCGTGGCGTCAAAACCACCGAAGACCGCTTTGCGCTGGCGCTTACCACTTTGATGAATGATCTGGGCCGCGATGGCTGGGACTATCTGCGCGCCGACAGCTTTCCGGTCGACGAACGCGCAGGCTTTACCGGCACCAAAACCACGCAGCATCTGCTCCTGGTGTTTCGCCGCGTCATCGAGGCAGCAGCGCCAGCGCCAGCAGCCCCAGCCGCGCCAGCAGCCCCAGCCCCTGCTCGCGCGTCGCTGATGGCCGATGCCGTAACGCCGACGCTGACCCGCAAACTGGGGGCGGCAGAGCCTGCTGACACCGGCACAGCCCCCGCAGTTGGCGGTGCGAAGCCCGAGTGATCAGCCCGCCGCCTCGCGCAGCGCCAAGGGCAGGGCGGCTTCAAAAGCCGCAAGTGCGGTCTCATCGCCCAAACTGACCCGCAAACAGCGGTCCAGCGGTGCCACCCCCGGCATGCGCACGAAAATGCCGCGCTCTGTCAAAGCCCGCAGCGTGGCACGGGCAAAATCGCCATCGCGTCCCAGATCAATGCTGACGAAATTAGTGGCCGAGGCCAAAGGCCGCAAACCATTGTCACGCGCGATGCCGTTGACCCGCAAACGCGCCGCCTCCACAAGGCCGCGCACCCGCGCAAGATGCGCCTGATCCTGCAGCGCCGCCAAAGCCCCGGCCTGCGCCAGTCGCCCCAAGCCAAAGTGATTGCGCACCTTGTCAAAACTGCGGGCTAAACTGGCATTGGTGATCGCATAGCCCACCCGCAAGCCCGCCAAACCATGCGCCTTGGAAAAGGTACGAAAGCGGATCAGGTTCGGCGTCTCGGGGTCAATCTGCGGTGCCGTGCCTTCGGGGGCAAATTCGATATAGGCCTCATCCAGCAGCATCAGCGTGGTGGCGGGCAGCTGCGCCAACAGATCGCTGATCACAGCCGCAGGGTGATGACTGCCCATCGGATTGTCAGGATTGGCGATATACAAAAGCTTGGCGTGGCTACGCAACGCCAGATCCAACAGCGCCTGCGGGTCCTCAAAATCGTCGCGATAGGGCGCTGTCTGCAATTGGCCGCCAAAGCCTGCGACATGGAAATTAAATGTCGGATAGGCCCCGCGCGAGGTGACCACCGCATCGCCCTCGGCCACCATCAGCCGCACCAGATAGCCCAAAAGCCCGTCGATACCCTCGCCCACCACGATGTTCTGCGGCCTGCAACCGTGATGCGCCGCAAGCGCCGCCTTCAGATCGTGGATCTCGGGATCGCCATACATCCAAGCCTCAGATGCAGCCGCAGCCATCGCCGCAATTGCCCGCGGCGAAGGCCCAAACAGGCTCTCATTCGCGCCCAATCGCGCCAAAAATCCCCTGCCTTGCAGCCGTTCCGTGGTTTCTGGCCCCACAAAAGGCACGGTCGAGGGCAAAGAGGCTGCAAGCGTGGTGAGGCAGGGTGTTTTCATCCCATGATTTGGGCCGAAACACGCCGCACGATCAAGCGAAATTTCAACCCAAGCCTTGCACAAAAAAAAGGGGGCTGTCTGCCCCTCGAGGCTTCGCCTCTCCCCCCGAGGATATTTCGACCAAGATGAAAGCGCTTTCATCTTGGCTTAAATATCCCCGCCGGAGGCTTCTGCGGCAAAAGCCCGCGCGCGATCAGCCGATTTCAGCCAAACGGTTCAGCGCCGCTTGCAGTTTGCTGGCCTCGTCTTCGCGGGCCTCTAGGTTGGCGCGGGCTTCCTCGACCACCTCTTCGGGTGCTGAGACCGCAAAGTTGGGGTTGTTCAACCGCCCCTTCAGCCCACCGATTTCTTTGCCAAGCTTCTCCATCGCCTTGGTCAGGCGGGATTTTTCTTCGGCAATATCAATTAGTCCGGCCAGCGGGATGGCAAAGGCCGCACCTTCCAGCGCCAGCGCGATCGAGCCTTTGGGCGATGTGCCTTCGGTTAGAGTCTCGACCCTTGCAAGGCGTTTGATCAGCGATTCGTTGCGATCCCATGCGATGCGGGCGGCGGCAGACAATTCAGTTGCCACCAGATCGCATTTCAGCCCAACGGGCACATGCACCTGTGCGCGTGCCGAACGGATCTCGTCGATCAGCTTGATCGCCCAATTCATCTCGAGATCCGCCTCGGCGTCGACAAGGTTTAGGCTGTGATTTGGCCAATCGGTATGGACCAGCAATTTGGCGCGTGTGCCGGTGGTGGCCCAAAGCTCTTCGGTGATGAAGGGCATCATCGGGTGCAGTAAGATCATCGACTGATCGAGCACCCAAGCCATGGTGGCACGGGTCTCTGCAGCATCTGCGCCATCAAACAGCGGTTTGGCAAATTCGACATACCAATCGCAGACCTTGCCCCAGACGAATTTGTAAAGCGCATCTGCCGCGGTATCAAAGCGGTAGTCGCTCAGGGCTGCGTCAACCTCGGCAAGGGTTTTGGCGGTCTCGCCGATGATCCATTTGTTCGCCGTAGCCGTTGCCTCGGGCGGCGCGCTTTGCGTCGCATGGCCTTCCCAAACGCCATTCATCTCGGCAAAGCGGCAGGCGTTCCACAGCTTGGTGCCAAAGTTGCGGTAGCCCGCGATCCGCTGGGTATCGAGCTTAAGCGTCCCGCCAAGGCTTGCCATCGCCGCATTGGCAAAGCGCAGCGCATCCGCGCCGAATTCGTCAATGATCTCAAGCGGATCAATGACATTACCCAAGGATTTCGACATCTTCTTGCCCTTGGCGTCGCGCACCAGCCCGTGCAGATAGACCGTCTTGAACGGCACCTGATCCACCACTGCCAGCTGCATCATCATCATGCGGGCGACCCAGAAAAAGATGATATCGGCGCCGGTGATCAGCGTCGAGGTGGGGAAATAGCGCGCCAATTCATCGGTTTGCTCGGGCCAGCCCAAGGTGCCAATCGGCCAGAGCCCCGAGGAGAACCAGGTGTCAAGAACGTCCGGGTCGCGGGTCAGCGGCTGGCCCTTGGCCAAAGCCTGCGCCTCTGCCTCGGTGGCCGCACAATAATGATTGCCGTCGGCATCATACCAAACAGGGATCTGATGCCCCCACCACAGCTGGCGCGAGATGCACCAAGGCTCGATATTCTCCAGCCAATGGAAATAGGTCTTCTCGCCCGACTCTGGCATGATCTTGGTCGCGCCCGAACGCACGGCCTCCAGCGCAGGCTCGACGATCTTGGCGGTGTCCACAAACCACTGATCGGTCAGCATCGGCTCGATCACCACCTTTGATCGGTCGCCAAACGGCTGCATGATCTTTTTCGCCTCGACAAAAGGCTCGCGGGTTAGATGCTCGGAGCCGGTCTCGGGGTCGATCTCACTCATCAGCGTCGAGACGCAAAGCCCCAGCGCGTTGATATCGGCGATTACCGCCTTGCGGGCCTCAAAGCGGTCGAGCCCGCGATATTTCTCGGGCACCAGGTTCAGGCTGTCGACCTCGGCCTCGCTGGTGGCAGCCCCTGCCGCGATCTCGCGCGCGCGGGCAACACAATCGGCATAGGGCGCGCCATCGCTGCGCATCTGCGCGCGGGTGTCCATCAAACGGTAGCAGGGCAGAGTGTTGCGCTTGGCCACCTGATAGTCGTTGAAATCATGCGCGCCGGTGATCTTCACCGCCCCCGAACCAAAGGTCGGATCAGGATATTCATCGGCAATGATCGGGATCAAGCGATCACAAAGCGGCAGATGCACCATCTTGCCGATAATCGCCTTATAGCGCGCATCAGACGGATGCACCGCAACCGCGCCATCGCCCAGCATGGTCTCGGGCCGGGTGGTGGCAATCGAGATATAATCGCGCTTTTCGCGCAAGATCACCGCGCCGTCTTCGTCTTTCTCAATGTATTCATAGGTCTCACCATTCGCGAGCCGGTATTTGAAATGCCACATATGACCGGCCACTTCGACATTCTCGACCTCAAGATCGGAAATGGCGGTTTCAAAATGCGGGTCCCAATTGACCAAACGCTTGCCGCGATAGATCAGCCCCTTGGTGTACATATCCACAAAAACCTTGACCACCGCGTCTGGGAAATTGCCCGACATGGTGAAAGCCTCGCGGTCCCAATCACAAGAGGCCCCAAGCCGCTGCAACTGGTTGATGATGGTGCCGCCCGATTGCGCCTTCCACTGCCAAACCTTGTCCAGAAAAGCCTCGCGGCCCATCTCGCGGCGCGAAGGCGCTTTGGCCTTGGCCAATTCACGCTCGACCACCATCTGCGTCGCAATGCCGGCGTGATCGGTGCCAACCTGCCACAGCACATCATGCCCGCGCATCCGGTGCCAGCGGATCAAAATATCCTGCAGCGTGTTGTTAAAGGCATGCCCCATATGCAAAGACCCGGTGACATTCGGCGGCGGGATCATGATCGAAAACGCCTCGGCCCCCGCCCGCGCATTCGCCCCCGCACGCCCCACCTTTTGATCAATCCATTGCGCCGAAATCCGGGCTTCGGCTTCGGCAGCGTTAAAGGTCTTTTCCATCGGCATCGCGGGCTTCCTTGCAACTGTTGGCTTGCAATACCCAATTGCCGTCAAAAGGCCAAGCGCGACTTCCCTTTCATCTTGGCAAAAATATCCCCGCCGGAGGCGCAGCTTTCAGCCCGCGCGGCGCGTGCCGGATCAAACCGCCCGGTCCAGCCGCGTCGACAGATGGATCAGGCTTTCGCTCGATTTCACCCCCGTCAGCCCGCCGATCTGATCCAGCACCCCGTCCAGCACCTGCGTATCCGCCGCTGCAATCTGCAACAACAGATCAAACCGCCCCGAGGTGGTAAACACCCGCTCGACCTCGGCCACCGCCTTCAGCCGGCTCAGGATCCCCGCTTGCGACCGCGGCTCGATGGTCAACAAAACCGAGGCCCGCAGCCGGCCTTGCCGCGCGGCCTCGCCCAGTTTCAGCGTATAGCCCGCGATCACGCCGCTGGTCTCCAACCGCTCCAGCCGTGCCTGAATGGTCGAGCGCGCCACCTTCAAACGCCGCGCCAAAGTCGCCACAGACATGCGTGCATCCGCCCCCAGCAGTGCCAAGATGTTGCGATCCAGCTCATCCATACAAAATGTATCCTTTTTTGGTTATTATAACGAAGAATTCCGGCATTTATATAGTTTTGTTCGGTGAAATTGTAGCCCATATGCGGCATCCTAAGTTGCAGGAAAAGGGCGGCTCATACGCACCTGGCCTGGTTGGAAAAACCATGCAGGTGCCGAGCCCCCAAAAGGCAGCGGAGGGACTTGCATCTTGTTGGCAGAAAGGATCACGCCGATGGGACTGTCCAAGACAATCTGGACCAATCCGACCGAGTATTTGCGCACACAGCAGCCGGAGAATCCGGTGCTGTTTTTCGCACCGCAAGCGGTGCAGGCCTTGGCGCGCACATTCCTGAACGGGTTTCCGGGTTTGGTGACCTATGCGGTCAAATCGAATCCTTCGGAAGAAGTGATCGAAAACCTGATCGCGGCAGGGGTCAAAGGCTTTGACTGCGCCTCGCCCTTCGAGATTGACCTGATCCGGCGCTTGGCGCCCGATGCGGCAATCCATTACCATAACCCCGTGCGCTCGCGCACAGAAATCGCCTTTGCGGTCAAACATGCGGTCAAAAGCTATTCTGTTGATTCCAAAACAGAATTGGCAAAGCTGATCGAAATGGTGCCGTCCGAGGCTTGCGAGATTTCGGTGCGCTTCAAGCTGCCGGTTGCGGGGGCTGCCTATAACTTTGGGGCGAAATTTGGCGCCACGGCAGAAGATGCGGTGGACTTGCTGCGCACGGTGGCCGCTGCGGGCTATATCCCCTCGATCACCTTCCATCCGGGCACGCAATGCACCGATCCTGCTGCTTGGGCGTCTTATATCCGCGAAGCTGCGGTGATTGCGCAAAAAGCGGGCGTCAAGATCGCGCGTCTGAACGTCGGCGGCGGCTTTCCCAACCACCGCGCGGTTGGGGTGATGCCACAGTTGCAAGCCACCTTTGACATCATCGACGCGGTCACGGCCGAGGCCTTTGGCGACGCGCGCCCGGCGCTTGTCTGCGAACCCGGTCGCGGCATGTGCGGCGATGCCTTCACGCTGGCCTCGCGCGTAAAAGCCGTGCGCGATGACATGCATGTGTTTTTGAACGACGGGCTTTACGGCGCGCTGTTCGAGATGGGCCAGATCGGCATCATCGACCGCATCGACGTGATCTCGGCCGAAGGCGTGCCGCGCCATGGTGAAAGCCTGCCGCGGATCTGCTTTGGCCCAACCTGCGATTCGGTCGACCGCTTGCCCGGCGATGTGCCTTTCCCCTCTGACATCGCCGAGGGGGATTTCGTGATCTGGCATGGCATGGGTGCCTATTCCACAGTCACCAACAGCCGCTTTAACGGCTTTGGCGAGCTGAGCATGGTGACGGTGCTGACCCAAACGGTTTAATTTCGCCGAAACAAAAACTTCATGCGCCCTTGGCTGGACAAAACCAGCCAAGGGCGTAGTTATTTTGACATGGCGATCTTGGAGGGTGGCATGTCGAAATTTGGCGCAGCGCAGGGTGTGGGGCGGCTGGAAGATATCCGGCTGCTGACGGGCGAGGGGCGCTATGTCGATGATATCACCCCCAAAACAGCCCTTCACGGCTATTTCCTACGCGCGCAGATGGCGCATGCGGGCATCACCGCGCTGGATCTGGCGGCGGCGCGCGCGGCTGATGGCGTGCATCTGGTGCTTGCGGCGGCCGATCTAGAGGCGATGGGCGTGATCTTGGGCATGACCGGCGCGCAGGTGCGCACGCGTCAGGGCGGCAAGGGCGCTGGCCCCGAACGCCCGGTGCTGGCGCGCGATGCGGTGCGCTATGCCGGCGAGGCGGTGGCCTTGGTGGTGGCCGATAGCCTGAGCCAAGCGCGCGACGCGGCAGAGCTGATCGGGCTTGATGTCGAAGAGCGCCCGGTGATCACCGCTTTGGTGCCCGGCGGCGAGGCCATTCATCCGCAAGCCCCCGGCAATCTGGCCTTTGACTACAGCCTTGGCGACGAGGCGGCGGTGGCGGCTGCCTTGGAGGGCTCGGCACATCGGGTGGCTTTGGATGTGGTGCACAACCGCATTATCGTGGCCTCGATGGAGCCGCGCGGCTGTTTTGCCGAATGGCAGGACGGGCGGCTGCATCTGGCGGTGAACGGGCAGGGCGTCTGGGTGCAAAAGGCCGAGCTTGCGCGGCAATTGCGGCTGGACCCTGCGGCGGTGCGGGTGACCAACCCCGATGTCGGCGGCGGCTTTGGCATGAAGGGCATGGCCTATCCCGAATATATCGTCATCGCGGCAGCGGCGCGGGCCTTGGGGCGGCCGGTGCGCTGGATGTCGGACCGATCCGAAGCGATGCTGACCGATAACGCTGGCCGTGATTTGCTGGCGCGGGCAGAGCTTGGCTTTGACGCCGATCTGAAAATCACCGGCCTGCGGGTGCATATCGTCTCGAACCTTGGCGCCTATAACTCGCAATTCGCGCAGATGATCCAGACCGAGCTTTATTCCAAGGTGCTGACCGGCATCTATGACATCAAAACCGCCCATATGGGCGTGCTGGGGGTCTATACCAACACCACGCCGGTTGATGCCTATCGCGGCGCGGGGCGGCCCGAGGCGAATTTGACCATCGAGCGGGTGATGGATCACGCCGCCCGCGTGCTGGGCGTGGACGGCTTTGATCTGCGGATGCGCAATGTGATCAAGGACTTCCCCTATCCGCTGTTGTCGGGCGCGCAGGTCGATTGCGGCGATTTCGCCAATGTGCTGGCGGTTGCGCGCGCGCGGGGCGATGTGGCGGGCTATCCCGAACGCAAGGCCGCCAGCGCGGCGCGCGGCAAGCTGCGCGGGCTGGGGGTGGCAAGCTACCTCGAGGCGATCTTGGGCTCGCCGGTTGAAACCGCGCGGGTGGTGTTGCAGCCTGACGGCGGCGCGACGCTTTATGTCGGCACCCAGTCCAACGGGCAGGGCCACGAGACGGTTTACGCCCGCATGCTGTCCGAGCAAACCGGCATTGATGTCGCATTGATCCGCATTGTGCAGGGCGACAGCGATGCCATTCCAACCGGTGGCGGCACGGGGGGCTCGCGCTCGGTCACGGTGCAGGGCACGGCGACAAAGGCGGCCGTGGGCGCGCTTGTGGCTGGCATGATCGACTTTTTGCAAAGCGATGTCGGGGTGAAAGAGGTCAGTTTTGACGGCACAGCGTTTTCGGCCCCCAATTCCAACATGAGCCTAACCATGGCCGAGGCTGCGGAATGGGCGCGCGAAAAGGGGCGCGACGATCTGCTGGATGTCGCCCAGACCATTAAACTGCAAGCCGGATCCTATCCCAACGGCTGCCATCTGGTCGAGGTCGAGATTGACCCAGAAACCGGCGCGATGGTGATGGACCGCTACACGGTTGTGGATGATTTCGGCACGCTGATCTCGCCCGAATTGGTAGCAGGGCAGGTGCATGGCGGCATTGCCCAAGGCTTTGGCCAAGCGGTGATGGAGCTGGCGGTCTATGACGATCAGGGCCAGCCTTTGACCGGCAGCTTTATGGATTACGCCCTGCCACGCGCGACCGATCTGCCCTATTTCGACATTCACCACGCCCCCACGATCACCCAGACCAACCCCTTAGGCATGAAGGGCTGCGGCGAGGCGGGCACCGTCGGCTCTTGTGGCGCGATTTCCAACGCGGTGCTGGATGCGCTGGCGCCGCGCGGCGTGACATCGGTGGATATGCCCTTCACGCCCTCGCGGATCTGGGCGTGGTTGCAGGAGGCACAGGCTGTCTCTGCTTAACCGTCTTCGCGCGTGGTGGCGCGGCAAAGCCCGCGCCCAAACCGCCCCTGCCGCACCGCCTGAACCGGGGCGGGCGCGCGGCGCTGTGGATCATATCATCATTCTGGATGGCACGCTCTCGACCCTGACGCCGGGCCAAGAAGGCAATTGTGGCCTGCTTTACAAGCTGTTGATCGAAGACGGCCAGAAAACCCATCGCACGGTATACTACGAGCAGGGGCTGCAATGGCAGGGCTGGAAACAGGTGATGGCGATTGTCGAGGGGCGCGGGCTGAACCGGCAGATCCGCCGCGCCTACGGCTGGCTTGCCAGCCACTACCGCGAGGGCGACCGGATTTTCCTGTTTGGCTATTCGCGCGGCGCTTATGCGGTGCGCAGTCTGGCCGGCGTGATCGACCGTGTTGGCCTGCTGCGGCGCGAACATGCCACCGAACGCGGCGTGCAGCTGGCCTATCGCCACTATCAAAACGGCCCCGATACGGTGGCCGCCGCCGCCTTTGCCCGCCGCTTTTGTCACGCCAAACCCAGGATCGAGATGATCGGGGTTTGGGATACGGTCAAATCGCTGGGCCTGCCGCTGTTTGGCTTTGGCACGGTGCGCAAACATGCCTTTCACAGCCATCACTTGGGCAAAAGCATCCGCCATGGCTTTCAGGCTCTGGCGATCCACGAGACGCGGGCGGTGTTTGAACCGGTGCTTTGGGACAGCGCCGAGACGGGGGCGCGCCATGTGCAACAGATGTGGTTTCGCGGCGCGCATGGCGATATTGGCGGCATGATCGGCGATGACGCCGCCGCCCGACCTTTGGCCAATATCCCCTTGGTTTGGATGCTGGATCAGGCGCAGGGCTTGGGGCTTGATCTGCCCGAAAATTGGCACGCGCGCTTTCCTTGTGATCCGGCTGCGCCCATGGTGGGCACGCTGCGCGGCTGGGGCGCGCTGTTCTTGCTTCGGCGCAAACGGCGGATGCTGCGCGACCGATCCGAGGCGGTGCATCCAAGCGCGCAGCAGGCACGCGTGGCAGGCGGTTGGCTTTCGGCTTTGACAAAAAGGGGATGACAGATGCGTAAGGTGACTGTGGCTGCGACGCAATTTGCCTGCAGTTGGGATTTGGCCGCCAATGCCGATAAGGCCGAGGCTTTGCTGCGGCGCGCGGCGGCGGACGGCGCGCAAGTTGTTCTGATCCAAGAGCTTTTTGCCACGCCCTATTTCTGCATCGAACAGCATCCGCAGTATTTTGATCTGGCCCAGCCGATGGCAGATCACCCGCTGATTACCCGTTTTGCCGCCCTTGCGCGCGCACTGGGCGTGGTTGTGCCGCTGTCGTTTTTTGAACGCGCAGGTCAGGCGCATTTCAATTCGGTGGCGATGATTGATGCCGATGGGCGGGTCTTGGGCTGCTATCGCAAGACCCATATTCCACAGGGTCCGGGCTATGAAGAGAAATACTACTTCTCGCCCGGCGACAGTGGCTACCGGGTTTGGGACACCGCCTTTGGCCGCATCGGCGTCGGGATTTGCTGGGATCAATGGTTTCCCGAATGCGCCCGCGCCATGGCGCTGATGGGGGCCGAGATTTTGCTTTATCCCACCGCCATCGGCTCGGAACCTCCCGCACCCGACTATGACAGCCAGCCGCATTGGCAGATCTGCATGCGCGGCCATGCGGCGGCCAATATCCTGCCGGTGGTGGCCGCAAACCGCATCGGGCGCGAGACGGCCCCTGATGGCCGCGAGGTGACGTTTTACGGATCAAGCTTTATCGCCGATCATCAGGGCGGCGTTGTTGCCGAACTGGGGCGCGCCGAAGAAGGCGTGGTGCAGGCGCAATTCGATCTGGCAGCGATTGCCGATTTGCGCCGCAGTTGGGGCCTGTTTCGCGACCGCCGCCCGGAAACCTATGGTGCGCTGGCCGGGCTTGACGGGTCTAAAGCACTTGGCTGAAGGCCCAGACCAGCCCAAGCAAAATTGGCTGATGAATCAGATAGATCGGCAGGCTGTGGCGCCCCGCCCATGTTGACCAAGCGGGCAAAGTGATCTGCGACAGCCCGCGCCAAAGCCCAAGGCTGGTGCCGAATTGCCCCAGACTGATGCCCGCCAAAACCGCGCCAAACCATGGAAAAATCGGTTCAAAATCAAGCGTATAACTGGGCAGGGTGGAAAGGCCGATAAAGCGCAGCACCGCGGCGTCAAAGGCGGGTGAGGGCAGCAGATAGGCCCCCGCCACAACCGCCGCCGCCAGCAGTGCGGTGACAGCACTGGGCAGGCGCAGCACCACCAGCCCCATTAGGCTGTAAAGCGCAATGGCATGCAGGATGCCGAAATAGATGTAATATTCGGGCATCGCGACCCGCGTCGCCAAGGTGACAAGCGCCGCTGCTGCCGCGATTTTGCCAAAACGCCGCCAGAAGGCAGGCCAGCGGATCTCAGCCCCATGCGACAGGTAAAGCGCAATCCCCGTCAGCACCAAAAAGCAGCCGGCAACAAGGCGCGCGTGATAGTAAAACATGGCGCTAGAGGCATATTCGGGTGCAATCAGGCCAAACATCACCAGATCAAAGCTAAAATGGAAGCTGGCCATGCCCAGCAGGGCAAGGCTGCGGATCAGGTCAAGCAGATCAATACGGCTTTGCTGCACGGCTGGCCTTTTGCGCAGGGATCGACCCGCGCGAGATGAAAACGGCGGCCCTTTCGAGCCGCCGTAAAAGTTTAGCGCTTGGTGACGTCCGTATAATCGCGATGCGTCTCGCCGACATAAAGCTGACGCGGACGACCGATCTTTTGGTTCTTTTCGGCGATCATCTCTTTCCACTGCGAGATCCAGCCGACAGTGCGCGAAATCGCGAAAATCGGCGTGAACATCGAGGTCGGGAAGCCCATCGCATCCAGAATGATGCCCGAGTAGAAATCGACGTTTGGATAAAGCTTTTTCGAGACGAAATAATCGTCTTCCAAAGCGATCCGCTCCAGCTCTTTGGCGACTTGCAGGGTTGGGTTGTTGTGGATGCCCAAAAGCTCCAGCACCTCGTCTGCCGATTCTTTCATCACTTTGGCGCGCGGGTCAAAGTTTTTATAGACGCGGTGGCCAAAGCCCATCAGGCGGAAGCCCGAGTTTTTGTCTTTGGCCTTGGCGATATATTCCGGAATCCGGTCAACGGTGCCAATTTCACGCAGCATTTCAAGGCAGGCTTGGTTTGCGCCGCCATGGGCAGGGCCCCAAAGGCAAGCAATGCCGGCCGCAATACAAGCAAAGGGATTCGCACCCGAAGAGCCCGCCAGACGCACGGTCGAGGTCGAGGCGTTTTGCTCGTGATCGGCATGCAGCAGCATGATCCGGTCCATCGCCTTGGACAGGATCGGGTTCACCTCGTAATCTTCGGCCGGAACCGCAAAGCACATATTCAGGAAGTTGCCCGCGAACGACAGGGAATTCTTTGGATAAACAAAGGGTTGTCCAGCCGAATATTTATAGGCCATCGCGGCAATCGTTGGCAGCTTGGCGATCATGCGGATGGCTGCAACCTCGCGCTGCCATTCGTCGTTGATATCCAGACTGTCGTGATAAAACGCCGACATCGCGCCGACGACGCCGACCATTGTCGCCATCGGATGCGCATCGCGGCGGAAACCGCGGAAGAAGTTGTGCATCTGTTCGTGCACCATGGTGTGGCGCGTCACACGATGCTCGAAATCCTGCAACTGGCTGGCGTTTGGCAGCTCACCATAAAGCAGCAGATAGCAAACCTCGATAAAGCTGGACTCTTCGGCCAATTGTTCGATCGGATAGCCGCGATACAGCAACTCGCCCTTGTCGCCGTCGATGAAGGTGATCGCGCTTTCGCAGGCGGCTGTAGAGGTGAAGCCCGGATCAAAGGTGAAGACATCCGCTTGGGCATAAAGCTTGCGGATATCAAGCACATCAGGACCAAGCGTCGGCGACATCACCGGCAGGTCATAGGTTTTTCCATCAAGGCTCAGCGTCGCGGTTTTGGTCGTGTCGGCCATCTAACATCCCCAGTATGGTGCGCTGCGCCGCCAAATGCGGGCAGGGTCGTTTCCGGATTGGCGAAAGTCGCAGCTTACACAGTTGCGTCGTTCAGCCGTGTGATCGTCTCAGTCTGACCGATGACAAGCATCATGTCATACACGCTTGGCGTCGTGCTGCGCCCTGCCAGTGCTGCGCGGAGCGGGGCGGCCAGTTTGCCAAAGCCAATTCCGTTTTCTGCAGCTGCATTGGTTAGGATCGTCTCCAATTCCGCCTTTGTCCAGCTAGCATTTTGCAACTGCGGCGTCAATGAATTCAGTATACCACGGGATACCGAATCAAGCGACTTTGCCGATGCCTCATCGGCAGAAATGGGGCGCGAAACCAGCATAAAGTGAGCTTTTTCAAGCAGTTCATGAAAGGTTTTCGCACGATCTTTGACACAGTAAAGCCCGCGCGCCATTAGGTCTTTCTGTGTCTCTGTCAGAGCTGGCAGGCCCGCCGCTTGCATAAATGCGATCAATTCATGCAGCAGTGCAGCATCCGGCATCGCTGCCATATGATGGCCGCAGGTGTTTTCCAGCTTTTTGAAATCAAGCCGCGCAGGCGCACGCCCGATTCCCGCCAGATCAAACATCGCAAGCGCTTCGGTGGTGCTGAAAATCTCGGCATCGCCATGTGCCCAACCCAGACGGGTCAGGTAGTTACGCATACCCGCAGCCGGATAGCCCATGGCCTGATATTCTTCGACGCCCGTCGCGCCATGGCGTTTGGACAATTTCTTGCCATCTGGGCCGTGGATCAGCGGAATATGTGCCCAAACCGGAACTTCCCAGCCCATGGCATCATAAATCATCTGCTGGCGCGCGGCATTGTTCAGGTGATCATCCCCCCGAATGACATGAGTGACGCCCATGTCATGATCATCGACCACAACCGCGAGCATATAGGTCGGTGTACCATCAGAGCGTAAACAAATCATATCATCCAAAGTGTCATTCTGGATGGTGACGCTGCCTTGCACTTCGTCTTTTATGAAACTTTGACCGATTTGCGGCGCCTTCATCCGAATGACATAGGGCAGATCGGGGTGATCTTCGGCTGCTACATCGCGCCAAGGGCTGCGGAACACCGCATAGCTTGCGCTCGAGGCTTCGCGGAACGCAGCGATTTCTTCTTGGCTGGAAAAGCACTTATAGGCGGTGCCGCGGCGCAGCATCTCGTGGGCGACCTCGGCATGGCGATCGCGGCGCTCAAACTGGCTGATCGGCTCGCCGTCCCAATCCAGACCCAGCCAAGTCAGGCCGCGCAAAATGGCGGCCGTGGCCTCTGGGGTGGACCGCTCGCGGTCAGTGTCTTCGATTCGCAGCAGGAATTTGCCGCCCCGTCCGCGCGCGTAAAGCCAGTTAAACAGCGCTGTACGGCCACCGCCAATATGAAGATAGCCCGTGGGCGAGGGCGCAAAGCGGGTGACGACTGGACGGGACATTGACGTTAACCTTTCGGAAACCATGACAGAGATAGTCTGGGCGCAGCTTTAGGCAAATGCGGAGGGCAAAACAAGGTGCGGGGGCCATTGGCCATCTTGGATGCGCTGGAGGCTGCGCGGGGGCAGCTGTTTGTCTGGGTTCCGGTCTTTATCGCGATCGGCATCGCGCTGTGGTTTGCGCTGCCGTTCGAGCCCGCGCTGCTGCTTTATCTGGCGGTTGCGGGGCTTGGGATTTGTGCAGCACTGGTGCCGCTGGGGGCGTTGCGGCCTTTGGCGATGGCCTTGGCCTGTGTCGCCTTGGGCTTCGGTGCGGCGGGACTGCGGGCGCATCAGGTGGCCGCACCGATGCTAGATTTTCGCTATTATGGGCCGGTGCAGGGCCGGATTGTCGAGATCGACCGTTCGCAATCAGACGCGCTGCGTCTGACGCTTGACCGCGTTGTCCTGTCAGATGTGGCACCGGCGCGCACGCCGCTACGGGTTCGGGTTTCCCTGCATGATCAGGAGTTTAGCGCAACTCCGGGGCAGGTGATCTTGCTGACCGGGTTTCTGTCGGCGCCCGATGGCCCTGCCGAGCCGGGGGGATTTGATTTTCGCCGCATGGCGTTTTTCCGCCAGTTGGGGGCGGTTGGCTATAGCCGCGCGCCGGTGCTGCTTTGGTCGGAGCCCGAGGACGGCACGCAGCTGATTGACCGGCTGCGCAGCTTTCTGGCCGCAAAAATGATGGCGGCGGTCCCTTCCGAGGCGGGTGCTTTTGCGACAGGGGCGATGACGGGGGATCGCTCGGGCATTGGCCTCTCGACCGTGCAGGCGCTGCGCGACAGCAATCTTGCGCATTTGCTGGCGATTTCGGGGATGAATATGGCGTTTCTGACCGGATTTGTCTTTATGCTGCTGCGCTATGGCGTGGCTTTGCTGCCCGCTTTGGCACTGCGGGTGAATTCGAAAAAGCTGGCGGCAGGGGTGGCTTTGGGCGTGGCGTTTTTCTATCTGCTGCTGTCGGGCGCGAATGTGGCGACCGAGCGGGCGTTCTTGATGGTCTGCGTCATGTTGGGGGCTATTTTGTTGGATAGGCGGGCGCTGACGATGCGGTCAGTGGCGCTTTCGGCGGTCATCTTGCTGCTGCACGAACCCGAGGCTTTGGGCGAGCCGGGGTTTCAGTTGTCTTTCGCCGCAACGATTGTGCTGATTGCGGGCTTTGCGGCGCTGGATCGCGCGATTTTGCGTGAAAAGCTGCCACGCTGGCTTGTTCCGGTGTTCACGATGGTGCTGACCTCGGTTCTGGCGGGGGCGGCGACGGCGCCGTTTGCGGCGGCGACCTTTAACCGCTTTACCGATTATGGCCTGCTCGCCAATGTTTTGACCGCGCCGTCGATGTCGGTGCTGATGGCGGCGGGGGCGATGGCGGCGCTTCTGGCGCCTTTGGGTGTGGCGGGGCCTGCGCTTTGGGTAATGGAGCTGGCCGCGCGCTGGATTTTGTTTGTGGCGCATTGGGTTGCGGGGTTGCAGGGGGCCGTCACACCGATCATCCAGCCGCAAGATTGGGTGATGCCGGTGATTGCGCTGGCAGGGATTTGGCTGTTGGTCTGGCGCGGCATTTGGCGTTGGCTGGCGGTTTTGCCGCTGGTTCTGGCCTTTGGCGGCTGGAGCTTGGCGGCGCGACCGCAACTGCTTATCGCTTCAGATGGTGGGCTGGTGGGGCTGATGGGCGGGCAGGGGCGTGCGCTGTCGGTTGCCAAGGGCGGCGGCTTTGTCGCGCAAAACTGGCTACAGGGCGATGGCGATTTGGCTGATCAGCAGAGCGCTGCGGCGCGGCAGGGGTTTGACGGCCCACCCAGCGCGCGCCGCTTTCAGATTGCAGGCTGGCGCGGTATTGCGCTGCGAGGTAAGACGGCAGCGGCTTTGATGCAAAGTGCCTGCGCCGAGGCTGATCTGGTGATCTTACCCGCAGCTGCCCCGCCGCCTGCTGCGCCACCGCAAGGCTGCGTTTTAATCGGGCGCAAGATGCTTGATGCCACCGGCGCGCTGGCCTTGACGCTGCACCCAGACTATCTGCAGATTACCCCATCCCGCTTTGGCGCGCGGATCTGGATGTCGCCACGGCCCGCGCTGCGCGATCTGCGCATCGCCAAACCGCAGCGATCAATAGCTGCGAATGAGCCCGACTAAGCGGCCCTGCACCTTGACCATATGATCTGGGATCATGCGGGTCTCATAGGCTGGGTTCGCAGCCTCCAGCGCGATCATATTGCCCCTGCGGCGAAAGCGTTTCAGCGTTGCTTCGGCGTCTTCGACCAGGGCGACGACAATCTCGCCATTTTCGGCCGTGCTTTGTTCGCGGATGATCACGATATCGCCGTCGTTAATGCCAGCGTCGATCATCGAATCGCCTTTGACTTCAAGCGCATAGTGTTGCCCATTGGCCGAGAGCATCGAGCCGGGCACCGCGACATGATGCGAAACATGGCTAATCGCTTCGATCGGCACACCGGCGGCGATGCGGCCCATCACCGGCAGTTCGGTGGCATAGACCGCTTCAATCGGGATTGCAGCGGCGGGGGGCGATACCTTATCGCCCTGAATAACCTTGGGCGTAAAGCCCGCGCGTTCCATCGATTCGGGCAGTTTGACGATTTCCAACGCCCGAGCGCGGTGAGCAAGTCGGCGGATAAAGCCGCGTTCTTCCAAGGCGGTGATCAGCCGGTGGATGCCGGATTTCGAGCGCAGATCCAGCGCGTCTTTCATCTCGTCAAACGAGGGGGGCACGCCGTCAATGTCCATCCGCGTCTTGATGAAATCCAGAAGTTCCAACTGCTTTCGCGTCAACATGGCGGGCCCCCGTGGCGGTTGTTGTCGCTATGTTCTGCCCGTGTTCTTGCTTTGTGTCAACTGTTTTGCGAATTTCGCCTCAAATCGCGATATAATCCACCAGACTGCCCGCAGGCAGAGCCGGGCTGTCGGGCGGCAGGATGATCAGCGCATCGGCTTGGGTCAAAATCGTCAGCAAAGCGCTGTCTTGGCGTTCAAAGGCGGTAACGGTGGGCGTGCCATTGGGCGTAGAGATCCGCGCGCGCATGTAATGGCTGCGCGGGCCATTGGCGGGCAGATCGCGGCCCAATGTGGCGCGCAGGGTTTGCGGCGCGGGGTCGGGCAGACCCAGCATCGCCTTCAGCATCGGCACCATAAACAGATGGCCGCAGACGATGGCCGAAACCGGATTGCCCGGCAGGCCCAGCATCGGAATGCCCAGCACCCTGCCCGCCATCAGCGGCTTGCCCGGACGCATGGCAATTTTCCAAAACGCCCGCTCAAGCCCAAGATCGGCGGCGACTTTTCCGACCAGATCATGGTCGCCAACCGAAGCACCGCCAACGGTGACGATCAGATCCGCACCTTCGCTCAGCGCAAAGACCGCGCGCAGGCTGGCTTCGGTGTCGCGCGCGATCGGCAGCATCCGCGCCTCGCCGCCCGCGGCCTCGACCATGGCGGCAAGTGCGAAGGTGTTTGAGGCAATAATCTGATCCGGGCCGGGGTCTTCGCCCGGCATCACCAATTCATCGCCCGAAGCGATCAGCGCCACGATGGGACGCCTGCGCACCTGCACCTTGGCCACATTCATCGCAGCCAGCAGGGCAAGGTCATTGGGCCGCAAAAGCCTGGGCTGCAAGCTGTCACCAAGGGCGAAATCTTGGCCTTTCGGGCGGATATTGTCGCCCGCCCGCGCGGCTGCGTTCAGGGTGATCTGATCGCCTGTTGCGCTGATGTCTTCTTGAATAGCAATCGTCACAGCCCCTTGTGGCAAGGGCGCGCCGGTAAAGATGCGGGTGGCCTGTTTGGCGGTCAGCGCGCCTGCAAAGCCGTGGCCCGCGCCCGCCTCGCCGATCACGGTAAAGCTGTCGCCAATCGCGGCCTCGGCCCCCAAGGCATAGCCATCCATCGCCGAGGCCGCAAAGGGCGGCTGGGTCAGTTTTGCCACCGCAGGCGTTGCCATCACACGGCCATTTGCGGCGCGCAGCGGCAGGGTTTCAAGCCCAAGCGGGGCGGCCAAGGCAAGGCAGCGCGCCAGCGCTTCGGCAACCGAGATCATGGCGCGGCCTCAAAGCGACCAGATTTGCCGCCGTCTTTCAGGGTCACATGAATGGCCTCGATCACCATGGATTTCTCGACCGCCTTGACCATGTCAAAGATCGTCAGACAAGCAACCGAGACGGCAGTCAGCGCCTCCATCTCGACGCCAGTTTGCCCGCCGGTCTTGACGGTGGCCGCAACGCGAATGCCGGGCAGGCTGGGATCGGGGGTCAGATCAAGCGTTACCTTGGTGATCGGCAGCGGATGGCACAGCGGGATCAGATCGGCGGTTTTCTTGGCCGCCATGATGCCCGCAAGCCGCGCAACCCCCAAAACATCGCCCTTTTTCGCGCGGCCTTCGGTGATCAGCGCCAAAGTTTCGGCCCCCATGCGCACAGCGCCCACCGCGGTTGCGATCCGCGCGGTCACCGGTTTGTCCGAGACATCGACCATATGCGCATGGCCCTGATCGTCGAAATGCGTCAGGCTCATGCCCGCCCCCCTGCGGTCAGCGGATTGGCCAAAATCGCGCGGGTGGCTGCGGCGACATCGTCTTGGCGCATCAAAGCCTCGCCAATCAGGAAGCAGCGCGCGCCATAGGCGGCGATATCGGCCAGATCGGCAGGGGTGAACAGGCCCGATTCCGAGACGATCAGCCGGTCTTCGGGCACATGGCGGGCAAGCGCGCGGGTGGTATCCAGCGTCACCTCAAAGCTGTGCAGATTGCGGTTGTTGATCCCCATCAGCGGCGATTTCAGCGCACAGGCGCGGTCCAATTCGGCGCGGTCATGCACTTCGATCAGCACATCCATCCCCAGCTCGACGGCGGCCGCTTCCAGTTCGGCGGCTTGGGCATCGGACAAAGACGCCATGATGATCAAGATGCAATCGGCATGCAGCGCGCGGGCCTCGACCACCTGATAGGTGTCATAAAGGAAATCTTTGCGCAGGCAGGGCAGTTTGGTGGCGCCATGTGCTGCGGTCAAAAAGCTGTCGTCGCCTTGGAACGAGGGCGCATCGGTCAGCACCGAAAGGCAGGTCGCGCCACCTGTCTGATAGGCCCGCGCCAGATCGGCAGGGTGAAAGTCTGCACGGATCAAGCCTTTGGAGGGGCTGGCCTTTTTGATCTCGGCGATCAAGCCATAGCCTGCGGCGGCGGCTTCGGACAAGGCCTTGGCAAAGCCGCGCGGGGCGGGGGCATGGGCTGCGGCCTCGGCCAGATCAGACAGGCTGCGCGCGGCTTTGCGGGCGGCGATTTCTTCCAGCTTATAGGCTTTGATGCGGTCTAGGATCGTGGGCATAGCGGCAGCCTTCTTAAAGGTGGGTCAGACGGGCAAGCGCCTCGATTTTCGCCTTGGCAGCGCCGGAATCCAAGGAATGCGCCGCAATTTCAACGCCTTCGCGCAGGCTGGTGGCATGGTCTGCGACCAAAAGCGCCGCCGCCGAATTCAGCAAAACCGCATCGCGAAACGCGCCCTTGGCCCCGCCCAGAAGCGCGCGAAACGCCACGGCGTTTTCGGCAGGCGTGCCGCCCATGATGGCGCTGAAGGGATGCGCGGGCAGGCCTGCGTCTTCGGGATGGATCTGAAATTCGCGGATCGCGCCGGCTTCAAGCGCTGCAACATCGGTCGGCTCTGCGATCGAGATTTCATCCGTGCCGTCACCCCCATGCACAAGCCAGGCTTTTTCTGACCCCAGCAGCTGCAAGATCTCGGCCATAGGCCGGATCAGGGCTGGCGAAAACGCGCCGGTCAGCTGGCGTTTCACGCCTGCGGGATTGGTCAGCGGGCCAAGGATGTTAAAGATCGTGCGGGTGCCAAGTTCGGCGCGCACCGGCATGACATGGCGGGTGGCCGGATGGTGCATCGGCGCCATCATAAAGCCGATGCCCGCCTCGGCCAGACAGCGTTCAACCACCGCAGGGCCGACCATGACGTTCAGGCCCATCTCGGTCAGCGCATCGGCAGCGCCTGATTTTGACGACAGATTGCGGTTGCCGTGTTTGGCGACCACCACCCCGGCACCGGCCACCACAAAGGCGGTCGCGGTCGAGATATTCAGCGTGCCCTTGCCATCGCCACCGGTGCCGACGATGTCCATCGCGCCTTCGGGCGCGCGCACGGGGTTGCATTTGGCGCGCATCACGCTGGCGGCTGCGGCGTATTCGTCCACCGTCTCGCCACGCGTGCGCAGCGCCATCAAAAAGCCGCCCATTTGCGCCGGTGTCGCAGCCCCCTCAAACAGCGCCGAAAACGCCGCCTCTGCCTCGGAGCGGGTCAGCGCGCGGGTGGCGGCAATGCCGATCAGCGGGCGTAGAATGTCGCTCATGCCGCCACCTTTGCCCGCGCGGCCTCAAGAAAGTTGCGCAACAACTGGTGGCCATGTTCCGAGGCAATGGATTCGGGGTGAAACTGCACGCCTTCGATCAGTTTTTCGCGGTGGCGCAGGCCCATGATGGTGCCGTCTTCCAGCCAAGCGGTGACCTCAAGACACTCGGGCAGGCTGTCTTTTTCCACCACCAAAGAATGATAGCGGGTGGCGGCAAAGGGCGAGGGCAGGTCGCGGAACATGCCCTGGCCCTTGTGGTGCATCATGCCCATTTTGCCGTGCACAATCTCGTGGCAACGAATGACACGGCCGCCAAAAGCCTCGCCAATGGTTTGATGCCCCAGACAAACGCCCAGCAAGGGCACATCAGCCGCCGCCGCCGCGCGTGTCAGCGGCACGCAGATGCCCGCCTGTGCCGGATCACAAGGCCCCGGCGACAGCACGATCAGCTCGGGGCGCAGCGCCAGCGCGTCTTGCACTGACATCGCGTCGTTGCGCACCACCTTAACATCGGCCCCCAACTCGCCCAGATAATGCACAAGATTGTAGGTAAAGCTGTCGTAGTTATCGATCAAAAGCAGCATGGCGGGCACAACCGTTTGTTTTGTTTCGCTTCTTTGTCTGAAGGTCCGCTGGTTGCCTGCTGTTTGGCAAGAAACCCCTGCAACCCTGCGCGACTGGTCGAAGCTTTCATCCGACTTATCGCCGATCCGACCTGCGGTGTAAACCTAGCGCTGCGGGCAGACTTGCGGCAAGACGTGCAGGCGCGGTGACAAGGCGCGCGGGCTGGGCTAGGCTTTGCGGGCAACTACTGGAAGAGGCCGATGGCGATTACCCTTAAGGATGTGGCGGCGCGGGCAGGGGTGTCGCATGCGGCCGCCTCGCGCAGCTTTACCCCGGGGGCTTCGGTTTCGGCCAAGACCCGCGCCAAGGTCGAACAAGCCGCCGCCGCCTTGGGCTATAGCCCGAATATGCTGGCGCGCAGCCTGACCACGCGCAAGACGCAGCTGGTGGGGCTGGTGTCGAACAACTTTCAAAATCCGGTGTTTTTGCAGATTTTTGATCTGTTCACCCGCGCGCTGCAAGAACAGGGTCTGCGCCCGCTGTTGGTGAACCTGTCAGATGAAACCGACCCCGAGCGCTGTTTGCAGATGCTGCGACAATATTCGGTGGATGGGGTGATCGTGGCCTCGTCGCATCTGCCGCAGGGCTTTGCGCGGGCGTTCCAACAGGCGGGCATCGCGGTGGTGCATGCCTTTGGCCGCGCGGCTGCGGTGCCGGATGTTTCGGTCGCAGCGATTGACAATGTGGCCGCGGGGCGGATGGCGGCGCAGGCGCTGATCGCGCGCGGCTATGCCCGCATCGGATTTCTGGGCGGGCCAGAGCAGGCCTCGACCACCCAAGACCGCATGGCGGGGTTTTTGGCCGAGGCCAAGCACTGCGGCGCGCATGCCAGTGTCAGCTTTGCCGCCGCCTATAGCTTTGAGGCAGGGCGGGCCGAGATGGCGCGGCTTTTGGCGCACTCCCCCTGCGAGGCGTATTTTCTGGGCGATGATGTGCTGGCACTGGGCGCGCTTGCCGCCGCCCAAGCGGCAGCGGTGCGGGTGCCGCAGGATCTGGGCATTCTTGGGCTGAACGATATGGCGATGGCGGCTTGGGCCAATGTCAACCTTTCGACCATCCATCAGCCGTTCGAGGCGATTGTGCGCGGCGCGGTCGATCTGCTGATTGCGCGCTTTGCGAACCCCGAGGCTGCCCCCGAGGTTCGGATTTATCCCTGCCACCTTGTCAGCCGGGCGACGCTGCGCGGCTAGCGAAACAGTCCCGGCCGGGCATCAACCCAAGTGCCTTGCCCCGCAGCCGAAGCCACCGCCGAATGGATCGCGGCAATCGAGCGCAACCCATCCTCGGCCGTCGGAAACAGCGCGGCGGCAGGGTCTGGCGTGCGGCCTGCCTGTAGCGCCAGAATGGTTTCGCCCAGATCGCGGTAGATATTGCCAAAGGCCAGTGGCATGCCCTCGGCATGGCCGACGGTGACGCGGCTGGCGCGGTCGGCTTCGGGCGAAAGATTGCCCTCGCCGCGCTCGATCACCTGCAAGCGCTGGCCCAGCGGCATGTAGAAAAGCTGGTTCGGCTGCTCTTGCGACCAGCGCAGCCCGCCGGTTTCGCCAAAGACCTGAATCGTCAGACCGTGCTGCCGCCCGATCGCGACAGACGAGGTCCAAAGCCGCCCGACGGTGCCGCCGCTCATGCGGAAATTCACCATGGCGTCGTCTTCCAGCACCCGCGCCGGCAGGCACGAGGCGAAGTCCGCCGAAAGCGTGCTGACCTCTTGGCCGGTGACAAAGCTGGCCATATGCAGCGCATGGATGCCGCAATCGGCAAATTGCGCCGAAACCCCCGCCTGTGCCGGATCATAGCGCCAGCGCACGCGCGGATTGTCCATATCGGCGGCATTGGCGTGGTGGCCATGGGCAAATTCCGCCACCACCAGCCGCACGCCGCCAATATCGCCGCGCGCCACCATGGCCCGCATGTGGCGCACCAGCGCATAGCCGGTGTAGCCGTAATTCACCGCACAAATCCGCCCCGCCTTGCGCGCGGTCAGCACCAGATCTTCGGCCTCGGCCTCGGTTACGGTCATCGGCTTTTCGCACAGCACGTTAAAACCCGCCTGCAAGAACGCCTTGGAAATCTCGTAATGGGTGGCGTTTGGCGTCGCCACCGTGACCAGATCAACCCGGTCGGCGCGGCTGCTTTCGCCTGCCAGCATCTCGCGCCAATCGCCATAGGCGCGCTCGGGCGCAAGGCCCAGCTCTTGGCCAAAGGCGCGGCCCGCAGCGGGGTCGTGGTCCAGCGCGCCTGCGGCAAAGCTGTAAAGCCCGTCAAGGCCAGCTGCAAGCCGATGCGCTGGGCCGATCTGGCTGCCTTTGCCGCCGCCAATCATACCCCAATTCAGTTTTTTCATGCTTAGGCCCCTTTTAGAAACCGATAGAGGAAAGATAGGCGCGGTTGGCGCGGGCGTCATCTATGGGCGATGTGCCCCCCGCCGGATCGCAATCTTGTTCAACTGTGCACCATCCGGCAAAGCCCGCGTCAAGCAGCAGCTGACGAACGCTGACGAAATCCACATCGCCCTTGCCCAGATTGCAGAAAATACCCTGGCCGCAGGCGTCATAAAACCCGGTGCGATTGGCCACGGCGCGGGCTTTGACCACGGGATCAATATCTTTGAAGTGCATATAGGAGATGCGGTCGATATGGCGGCGCATAAAGCTGATCGGATCAAAGCCCGCATAGGAATGATGGCCGGTGTCAAAGCAGATTTTCAACAGATCGGGGTCGATCTCGGACAACAGCCGCTCCAGCTCGGGTTCGAAATCGACAAAGCCTGCGGCATGGGCGTGAATGCCCACGGTCAGCCCGTGGTCTGCGCCCAGTTGGGCGGCGCGGCGAATGCGGTCAACAAAGCTTTTCCATTCGGCAGGCGGCATCTGCTCGGCCTCGCTGGCGCGCCCGGCGGTGGGGGCGCGGCGCGGCGAAATGCTGTCGATCAGCACCAAATGCTGCGCGCCATGGGCGACAAGCGCGGTGCAGGTGCGCTGGGTGGCATCCCAGACATCGTCCCAAGCGGCTGGGTCGTGAAAGGGGCGAAACACCACGCCGCCGATCAGCGTCAGATCATGCTCGGCCAGCGCATCGGCCAAAATCGCGGGGTCTTCGGGCATAAAGCCAATCGGGCCAAGCTCGATCCCCTTATAGCCTGCCTGCGCGCAATCAGACAGCACCCGCCGCCATGCAGGATTGCGCGGATCGCTGGCGAATTCGACGCCCCAAGAGCAGGGGGCATTGCCGATCTTGATCATGTTTTTGCGTCCTTTACAGATCGACCCAAGCGCCAGCCTGCGCCGAGCTATGGGCGGCCGCTATGATGCGGTTCACCTCCATCCCGTCGTGAAAGCTGGGCCAAAGGCTGGTGTTGGTTTCAATGGCGCGCAGGAAATCGCGGGCCTCGATGATGATTTGGTCTTGATAGCCGGTGCCGTGGCCGGGGCCTTGGCAGAAGGGCAGGTAATCGGGATGCTCTGGCCCCATCAGGATCTTGCGAAACCCGCGCAGCGCGGGCGGGTCTTCGGCACGATAGAGCCAAAGCGCATTCTGGTCTTCTTGGTCAAAGCGGATGGCACCTTTTGTGCCTGTGATTTCATAGGCATAGCCCATTTTTCGCCCCATGGCGATGCGGCTGAACGACAGATGCCCCATCGCGCCATTGTCAAAGCGGCAGATGAATTGGCCGATGTCGTCATTCACCGCGCGGCCCTGCGTGCCGGGGCGGTTGCTGTGCACGGTGGTGATATCGGCACTCAGCCGCGCAATCGGGCCGATCAGCGCAAGGGCTGCGTTGATCATATGCGGGGCCAGATCGCCCATTGTGCCGTTTGCCGCGCCAAAGTTGCGCCAGGTTGCAGGCTTGCTGGCATCGGCGTCGAAATCTTCGGTATGTTCGCCGCGAAACCAGGTGATCTCGCCAATCTCGCCGCGCGCCACCAGATCGCGAGCAAAGCGCGAGGCTGGCGTGCGGATATAGTTAAACCCCACCATATTGACGCAGCCCGAAGCTTTCGCCGCCGCCACCATCGCAAGGCTGTCTTCATAGCTGGCCCCAAGCGGCTTTTCGCAAAACACCGGCTTGCCCAGCGCAAAGGCCGCCTCGGCAATCGCGCGGTGGGTTTCTTGCGGCGAGGCGATCACCACCGCCTGCACCTTGGGGTCAGCCACCAGCACCCGCCAATCTGCGGTGGCGCGCGCAAAGCCAAAGGCGGCGCGATAGCCCTCGGCCGAGGCGTCAGAGCTGGCGCAGATCATCTCGAGCCTTGGCCGCAGCGCTGTGTCAAACACCGCCCCCACCGCCGCCATGGCCACCGCATGGGCCTTGCCCATATAGCCGCCGCCGATAAGTCCGATGCCGATATCTTGCATAGGCTGGCTTCCTTGGTTTGTGTTTGCAACCGGTTGCAAAATAGGTAACCTAAGGCGCAAGATATGGTCAATCCGATTTCAGCACCGGCAGGAAAGGAATGCGATGCGCGCTTTGAAAACCCCTCAGTCACCGGCGGCTTTATGAGCCTGCAACGGCTTTCTGCGCGCATGGCTTTGAACAGCTTTGTGGTCTTGGGGCGGGTGGGGATGGATCTTTACGCCGACCCGCCGGGCACGCAGATCGAGGCGGCAGGCCGCTTTACGGCGGCGATTGGCGGCTCGGCGGGCAATATCGCGGTGGCCTTGGCGCGACAGGGCGCAAAGGTGGCTTTGCTGACGCGGGTGTCGCAGGATGCGGTGGGGCGGTATTGCTTGGCCGAACTGGGTCGTTACGGCGTGGCGACGGGCCATGTCGGCTTTGCAAGGGCCGAGGCCCGCACCTCGCTTGCCGTGGTCGAGACGATCGCCGAAGGCCCGCAGACGGTGCTTTACCGCAATGATGCCGCCGATTTCGCGCTGACCGAGGCGGATGTGGCGGCGGTGGATTTCAGCGCGGTTGCGGCTTTGGTTGTCACCGGCACAGCACTTGCGCGCGAGCCGTCGCGCGCGGCCAGCTTTGCGGCAATCGCGGCGGCACGGGCTGCGGGGGCGATTGTGGTGCTGGATATTGACCATCGCGCCTATTCTTGGACTTCCGATGCCCAAGCCGGCGCGCTTTACCGCGACGCCGCCGCAAGTGCCGATATCGTCATCGGCAATGACGACGAATTTGGCCTGATGGCGGGGGATTACGCTAAGGGCCAAGCGCTGGCGCAGGCTTTGACCACAGATGGCGCGCTGGTGTCGATCTATAAGCGCGGCAGCGAAGGCGCGGTCAGCTATACCGCCGAGGGCGCCTTTGAGACCGGCATTTTCAAGGTCACGGCGCAAAAGCCGATGGGCGCGGGCGATGGCTTTATGGGCGGGTTTCTGGCGGGGCTTGCGCGCGGCCATGCGCTTGAAGCGGCGGTCGCACGCGGGGCGGCCACTGCGGCGATCATTGTGGCAGGGGTGGGCTGCGCGCCTGCCTCGCCCGACACGGCGGCGCTTGACGCCTTTTTACAGTCTTATTCCTAGAGGTTCCGATGCATATTGCCCCCTATGACAACGAAAATCAGCCGATCATTGCGGCGGGCCATGCGCTGGTGCCGCTGGTCTATTTCAACATCATCAAACTGACGCGCGGGCAAAGCTTTGTCTCGCAGGTGGCGGGATATGAGACCTGCATCGTGCCCGCCACGGGGCGCATCCATGTGCAGGTGGGCGGCCAAGACTTTGGCCCGATCGGCAATCGCACGGCCAGCGTTTGGGATGCCGATCCCGAGGGCGTTTATGTCCCCACCGGCGCCGAGGCGGTGTTGATCTGCGACAGCGAACAGGCCGAGGTTTTTGTCGCAGGCGCGCTGACCGACGAGGTCTTTCCCGCCTTTGCAATTGTGGCAAGCGAGATTGATCCGGTGCAATACGGATCGGATGACACCAAGACCCATCGCAAGATCAAGCATATCCTTGGCACCAAATACCACGGGCGGGTCAGCCGTCTGCTGGTGTCAGAGCTTTACACCGTGGGGGCTGGCGGCTGGTCGGGGTTTCCCAGCCACAAGCATGACACCAACCGCCTGCCGCTCGAATCGCGCCATGACGAGGTCTATAACTTCCGCTTTAACCCGCCGCATGGCTCGGGCTTGCAGATGTTGCAGCGCGAAGATGGGCTGTCGGGCGATGCCTATCATCTGGTCGATGGCTCGACCATGGTGATTGACCGCGGCTATCATCCCTGCTGCGTGCTGCCGGGCTATGAGATGTATTACTTCACCATTCTGGCCGGAGAAACCCAGCGGTCCTTGGTGCAATATTTCCAGCCAAGCCACGCCGATCAGATCGAAACCATTCCGGGGATCAAGGATATGATCGCCAAGTTCAAATGACGCTGGCCACGCTGAGCGAGGTGTTGCGGCCCTGCCTGCGCGATGGCACGGCGGTGGCGGGGCTGGTGGTGCTGGGCTGGGAGGATGCGCGCGCCTTTGTCGCCGCCGCCGAAGCCGAGGCGCGACCGGTGATCTTGCAAGCAGGCCCCGGCTGTCGCGCGCATATGCCGCTGGAGGTTTTGGGCGCGATGTTTCGCAGTCTGGGGCAGGCTGCAAGCGTTCCGGTGGTGGCGCATCTGGATCACGGCGAAGATTTGGCGGTTTGCCTGCGCGCGATCGATGCGGGCTTTACCTCGGTGATGTATGACGGATCTGCCCTGCCTTTGGCGGAAAACATCGCCCGCACCGCCGAAATCGCCAAACGCGCGCAGGCGCAGGGGGTCTCGGTCGAGGCAGAGCTTGGCTATGTCGGCTATCATCAGGGCGCGGCCTCGGTTGGCACCAAGGCCGAAGAGGTGGCGCAGTTCTGGGCCGAAACGGGGGTAGATGCGCTGGCGGTTTCGGTTGGCAACAGCCATCTGATGACGCAAAGCGGTGCAGAGGTGGATTGGGCGCGCTTGGCCGCCATTCAGGCGGCGGCCCCCGATCTGGCCTTGGTGCTGCATGGCGGATCGGGGCTTGCGCCTGATCTGCGCCGCCAGATCGTGCGGCAAACATCTGTCTGCAAGGTCAATATCGGGACCGAGCTGCGCATGGCCTTTGGCCAAGCCCTGCGCGCGGCGGTTTTGCAAACCCCCGAACGCTTTGACCGCAATCAGCTGTTGTCCGAAACCATCGCGCCGCTGACCCTTGCCGCGCGAGCAGCTATGCGCAGCCTAAGTTAGGCGCGCACCTCTGCCAGCCTGCGGAAGGTTTCTGCAATGCCTGCGGCGTCGATATTGGCAAAGGCAATGCGGATCTGACGCGCGCCAGCGGCAGAGCCTTCGGGCTGAAACATCGTGCCCGGCAGCATCAACAGCCCGGCCTCGCGCACCAGCCGCTTGCACAGCGCGTCCGAGGCTTCGGCAAAGGGATGCTCGACATAGGCGAAATAGGCGCCACAGCCCAAAAGTTTCCAATCGGGCAGGGCGGCAAAGCCCGAAACCATCGCAGCCCGTCGCGCCAAAATCTCGGCCCGCTCGCCCGCCAGCCATTGGCTAAGGTTCTGCATGCCCCAAAGCGCTGCGATCTGGCCCAATTGGTTGGGACAGATCGCGACGCTGTCCAGAAACTTCTCGATCTGAAACAGCCGCGCGGGGCTGGCCACAACGGCGCCGACGCGGTGGCCGGTCAGCCGGTAGGCTTTGGAAAAGGAATAAAGCTGGATCAGCGTGTCGTCCCAATCGGGATCGGTGAACAGATCATGCGGCGCGCCGCTGCGGCTGTCAAAATCGCGGTAGGTTTCATCGACGATCAGCGCAAGGCCGCGCGCGCGGCACAGATCGCGGAAGGCGGCCAAGGTCTGCGAGGGATATTCCGCCCCACCGGGGTTGTTGGGCGAGACCAGAACAATCGCCCGCGTGCGCGGTGTGATCAGGGCGCGAGCGGCCTCTGCCTCGGGGATCAGACCAGCGCCTGCGGGCAGTGGCACGGTTTTGACGCCCTGCATATCAAGCCACATTTTATGGTTGAAATACCATGGCGTTGGCAAAATCACCTCGTCGCCCGCCGCAGCAAGTGTCGACATCACGGCGCAAAAGGCTTGGTTGCAGCCTTGGGTGATTGCGGTTTGGCTCTCTGTGACTTGGCCGCCATATTGCGCAGACCACTGCGCCGCAATCTCGGCGCGCAGCGCAGGCAGGCCCAGCACGGGGCCGTAAAGATGCGCCTCGGGATTGTTCACTGCGGCCTCGGCAATCGCTTGACGCAGCGCCAAGGGCGGCAGATCCACGGGGGCGGCTTGCGAGATATTGATCAGCGGGCGTTCGGGCGGAAAGCTGACGCCTGCCAACCAGCGCCGCGCCTCCATCACCGGAGGCGGAAAGGTGGCTGCCATATGCGGGTTAAGCGGCTGGGTCATGCGCGGTCCTTAGGCTTGGGCGATCCGGGCTTTCAGGGCTTTGTATTCCTGCCAGATCAATCCGATCATAAACAGATCGAAAAACGCCAAAAGCAAGAGCATAGGCGAGCCGGTGAGGTGAAATTCGTAAAGCTGATAGCTGACAAAGCCCGACAGCACCACCATGGCGGCAGGATAGGCCCAAAGCACCCGCAGCCAAAGCATCACCACCATCAAGACCTTAAGCCCGCCGTGGAACATGAGATAATAGGCGTAGAAATTCTGCGTGCTGAGCGGAAACTGCGAAATCGCGGTCTGCGTCCATTGCGCCATGGTGTCGGTCGAGTTTTCGGCAATCTCGTAATGGGTGATGAAATAGCGCAGGCGTGCGACCAGCGGATTGGGGGTCAGCAACAGGCCAAGGCCGGTGAGGGCCTCGGCGCTGGTTAGCACGGCCTTGATCGCGAGGCTCATCTCGAAGAGCCAATGCAAAATGCGCGCAAGCCCGATACGTGCTAGGGTTTTCATAAGCCTGGGTTCAGTCCTGTCCGCGGAAAGGTTGGACATATTGCAGCGCCATATCCCAAGGGAAGAAGATCCAAGTGTCTTGGCTGACCTCGGTGATATAGCTGTCGACCTGCGGTTTGCCCGATGGCTTTGCATATACAGTGGCAAAATGCGCGCGGGGGTAAAGTTTGCGCACAACTTCGAGAGTTTTGCCCGAATCGACCAGATCATCGACGATCAAGATGCCGCTGCCGTCGCCCATCAGCTCGGCCTGCGGTGATTTGATCACTTGGGCGGCGCCTTGGTTCTGGTGGTTGTAGCTTTTGATCGAAATGGTATCGACGGTGCGGATATCAAGCTCGCGCGCCACGATCATCGCAGGCACCAGCCCGCCGCGGGTGATGCCCACAACCGCGCGCCAAGCGCCGCCTTCTTCTGGTCCCTTGCCATCAAGCCGCCAAGCCAGCGCGCGGCTGTCGCGGTGCATTTGGTCCCAAGAGACATGGAAACCTTTTTCGTGCGGCAGGCGATCGGTCATGGCGGGTTCCTTTGTTTGGCGGCGCAGCGGGGGCCAGCCCCCGCACCCCCGGGATATTTAGGGACAGATGAAGGTCAGGTGACGGCGATTTTGACGCCCAAAAGCGCCAGCAGGCCGCCAAAGCTGCGGTCGATGGTGGATTTCAGGCCGATATAGGCGGCTTTGGAGCGGTGGAAGGAGAAGAGGCGGGCGACAAGGGTGTTCCAGATCGCCTCGTTCAGAAAGACCACCAGCAGCAGGGCGGCGATCACCCAAAGCGGGGTGGCTTTGGGCACGGTGCCGATGAAGATGGCCGAGAACAGCACGGCGGGTTTGGGGTTGGAGAGTTGGGTGACAAGACCAAGCCGGAAGGCCGAGGCCGCGCTGCGCGGGGTGCGGCTGGTGGCCGACATATCGAGCGGGGTGTCGGCTGTGCGCCACATGCCCCAAGCCATATGCATCAGGTAAAGCCCGCCTGCGATTTTCAGCGCCCAAAGCAGGGCAGGGGCGGCTTGGAACAAAACCGCGAGACCAAAGAGCGCGGCTGCGGCCCAGACCACGGCGCCTGCGCCGATGCCGATTGCCAGAAATGCGCCGGTGCGCAGGCCTTCCGTAACGCCGGTGCGCGCCGACATCAGCACGGCGGGGCCGGGGCTGATGGCTGCCATCAAATGCAGCAGTGCTACGGTCAGGAAGGCGGCAAGGGTCATTCTTTGCGGCCTGTGACCACATCAATATCGGGCGCATCAACGGCTTTCATACCGACGACATGATAGCCTGCATCGACGTGCAAATTCTCGCCCGTGGTGCCCGAGCCGAGATCAGAGAGCAGGTAAAGCGAGGCCTTGCCGACCTCTTCTTGCGTCACATTGCGGCGCAGGGGCGAGTTCAGCTCGTTCCACTTCATGATATAGCGGAAATCACCGATGCCGCTGGCGGCAAGGGTTTTGATCGGGCCTGCCGAGATCGCATTGACGCGGATGCCGTCTTTGCCAAGGTCTTCGGCCAGATATTTCACGCTTGCCTCGAGCCCGGCTTTGGCGATGCCCATGACGTTGTAATGCGGCATCACCTTTTCGGCGCCGTAATAGGTCAGCGTCAGCATCGATCCCCCCTCGGGCATCATCGCCGCCGCACGTTGGCAGACGGCGGTGAAGGAATAGATCGAGATATCCATCGTCATGCTGAAATTCGCGCGGCTGGTATCGACATAGCGGCCACGCAGCTCGTTTTTATCGGAAAAGCCGATGGCATGGACCAGAAAGTCGATCTTACCCCAGGTCTGTGCCAAATGTGCAAACAGCGCGTCGATGCTGTCATCCGAGGCGACATCGCATTCTACCATTTCGGACATGCCAATCGACTGGATCAGCGGCAGCACACGTTTCTTCAGCGCATCGCCTTGATATGAAAAGGCAATTTCCGCGCCTTGCGCAGCAAGGGCCTGGGCAATACCCCAAGCGATGGATTTGTCATTCGCAAGGCCCATGATCAGCCCGCGTTTTCCTGCCATAAGTCCGGTTGACATTCGCTCTTCCCCGCCCACCCTATTTCATCGAATAGCTGTGTAGGCGAAAGATTTGTCTGCATCAAGGCGCGCCGTGGGCGCAGAAGAGGGAACGATGGACAGAACGGGCATTTTTGCGGGCGATAACCCCTTTGAGATTGCGCGGCGCTGGCTGGGCGAGGCGGAAGTCAGCGAGGTCAACGACCCCAATGCGATTGCGCTGGCTTCGGTGGATGCCGATGGCTTGCCGAATGTGCGCATGGTGCTGTTAAAAGACATCGAACCTGCGGCTTTTGTATTTTACACCAATTATGGCTCTGCCAAAGGGCAGGAGCTGGACGCAAGCGGCAAGGCGGCTTTTGTGCTGCATTGGAAAAGCCTGCGGCGGCAGATCAGGGTGCGCGGATTGGTGACGCGCGAAGACGGCGAGGCGGCCGATCTCTACTATCAGTCGCGCAGTTTGACCTCGCGTTTGGGGGCTTGGGCGTCGGAACAATCGCGGCCTTTGGCCTCGCGGGGGAAATTGATGGCCGATGTCGCGGCGCTTGGGGTGAAATTTGGCACGAACCCACCGCGGCCGCCATTCTGGGGCGGATACCGCGTTACTCCTTTAGAGGTAGAGTTCTGGGCCGATGGAGCATACCGCTTACACGATAGATTTCGCTGGTCTCGGCAAGCTATTGAAAATGAATGGAATATTAAAAGGCTAAATCCCTGATTTTCACGAAGCGTGAAATAACACGCCAAAATTGGCGCGCCGTTTGGGGTTGCATCCATTAACCATTTGCCTGCATGACTATGGCTGTTAGGGGCTTAATCTGGGGAAATGGTCCTTTGATGACTGATGGGGAAATGGAACTGCAAACATTGCAGGGCCGTGTAAAATGGTTTGATCCTGCAAAGGGTTTTGGCTTTATCGTTTCGGAGGAACACTCTGGCGATATCCTTTTACACGCAAATGTGTTGCGCAATTTTGGACAGGGCTCGGTTGCCGATGGCGCGGGCATTTTGGTTAAGGTGCAACACACAGAACGCGGTGTGCAGGCGGTAGAAGTGCTGCGGATTGACCCGCCAGAAGGCAGCGTGCTGCCGCTTGGCGAGGAAGACCAGCTTGCGACACCCGAAGAGATTGCCGCTTTGGCGCTGGAACCTGCCCGCGTCAAATGGTTTGACAAGGGCAAGGGCTTTGGCTTTGCCAATGTTTTTGGTCGACCTGAAGACGTTTTCGTGCATGTTGAGGTGCTGCGGCATTCTGGATTTGCCGACCTCGATGCGGGCGAAGCGATTTGCCTGCGCATTGTCGAGGGCAAGCGGGGCCGCATGGCGGTGCAGGTGGTATCATGGGAAACGTCCGTTCGCAAATAGCTGCGATTTGGCTGATGATGATAAGTGCGGGGGCGGGCCAAGCGGCTTGCGCCCCTGATACGGTCGAGCTGCGCGGCCCAAGTGGTGTGCAGCGCTTTAGTGTAGAGGTCGCCGACACGGCGGCCACACGCTCTAAGGGTTTGATGCTGCGCAAGCACATGCCCAGTTCATCCGGAATGTTGTTCGTTTATCCCGATCCGACACATGCGGTGTTCTGGATGAAAAACACCCTGATTCCCCTTGATATGATCTTTGCTGATGCCTCGGGGCTGGTCACGCATGTGCATTCGGATGCAATCGTCGAAGACGAGACGCCGATTGATGGTGGTCGGGATGTTAAATTTGTGTTGGAAATCAATGCTGGATTGGCGAAACGGCTGGGAATTTCGGCAGGCGCACAGATGCGGTCAGATCAAATTGAAAAAACTTCTGCAATTTGGTCATGTTCTGTCGAGTAGCCCCTTTTCATTTCCGAAATGACGCAGTATCAGAGCCGCAGTCGGGGCGTAGCGCAGTCTGGTAGCGCGGCTGCTTTGGGAGCAGTAGGTCGAGAGTTCGAATCCCTCCGCCCCGACCAAAATCTCAAAAATCGTGATGATGACCTTGCACCCTCCGGGGGGCGGGTCATATTTGCGTTATGGGGGCAGCATTATGATCACGTTTGACAACAGCTATCTGCGCGAACTTCCGGGCAGCTATCTTCGGCTGGCGCCGGATGTGGCGCCTGATCCTAAAGTCTTGGTGCTGAACGCGGATTTGGCAGCAGAGCTGGGGCTTTCGGTCAGCGATGCGGCGGGGTGGTTTTCGGGGGCACGCCTGCCCGAGGGCGCGGATCCTGCGGCTTTGGCCTATGCGGGGCATCAGTTTGGCGGGTTTTCGCCGCAGTTGGGGGATGGGCGCGCGCATCTTTTGGGCGAATTTCTGGGGCCTGATGCGCGGCGCTGGGATCTGCAATTGAAAGGCTCGGGCCGCACGCCGTTTTCGCGCGGTGGCGATGGCAAGGCGGCTTTGGGGCCGATGCTGCGCGAATATCTGATTTCGGAAGCGATGGCGGCTTTGCGCATTCCCACCACCCGCAGTTTGGCGGTGGTGACGACGGGCGAGCGGATTTTGCGCGATCAGGGGCTGGTGACAGGGGCGGTGCTGGCGCGGGTTGCGGCAAGCCATATCCGCGTTGGCAGCTTTCAGTTCTTCTCGGCGCGCGGCGAGGTCGAAAAGCTGCGGGCTTTGATGCACTATACAATGGCGCGGCATTATCCGCAGGCCGAAGATCCTTTGGCGTTTTTCGCCGCCGTAGCCCAAGCGCAAGCGCGGCTGATCGCGCAGTGGATGGGTGTTGGCTTTGTGCATGGGGTGATGAACACCGACAATATGGCGCTTTCGGGCGAGACGATAGATTACGGCCCCTGCGCCTTTATGGAGGCCTATGCGCCGGGCACAGTGTTTTCCTCGATTGATCGGCAGGGGCGCTATGCCTATGCCAATCAGCCGCTGATTCTGGGATGGAATCTGGCGCGGCTGCTGGAAACGCTGCTGCCCTTTATTGATGCCGACCCCGAACGCGCGCTGGATCTGGCGAATGCCGCGCTTGAGGGCATTGCAGGCACTTACCGCGTCGCGTTTCTGGCGGTGATGCGCGAAAAGCTGGGCCTTGCGGGCGAGGCCGCGGGCGATGGCAGTTTGATCGACGATTTTCTGACTGCAATCGAGGGCGTGGACTGGACGCTGGCGCATCGGCGTTTGGCGGCGGCTGTGACGGATGAGGCGGGGTATCTGGCGCTGTTTGATAATAGGGCTGCTATCACGGCTTGGCTGCCGCGTTGGCGCGCGCGGCTGCGCGCGGATGCGGCAGAGGCACTGCTTGCGGTCAATCCGGCGGTGATTGCGCGCAATCATCTGGTCGAGGCGGCCTTACAGGCGGCAGAGGCGGGTGATTTGAGCGATTTCAACGCGCTTTTGGCCGCCGTGCGCAACCCCTTTGGGCCCGAGGCGGGGCGGGAGGGATTTGTTCTGCCCAGCCCCAAGGGCGCTGCTGACTATGTAACCTATTGCGGCACTTGATTAAGATTGACGGCGACCGGTCAGAGCGGCTTTACTGCTGCAATGAATGCACGTTCCGAAATCCATGACCGACTCGCCGCTTCACTGCGCGAGGCCCGTAAAGCCCGCGGGCTGAGTCTTGATGCTGTGGCCAAACTTTCGGGGGTTAGTCGCTCGATGGTCAGCCAGATTGAGCGGGCGGAAAGTTCGCCGACGGTGGCGACACTTTGGAACCTGACACAGGCCTTGCAGGTGGATTTCGCAGGGCTTTTGGAAGGGCGCGGCGATGTCGGCATTGAGGTGGTGCGCGCAGGGGCTGCCCCGGTGATTGGCGGGCGTGGCAAGGGCGTAAGCATTCGGATCTTATCGCCGGCCGAGGCGGTGGGCGATTACGAGGTTTATGATCTGCGCTTTGCTGCCGAAGGGGTCTTGGACAGTGAGCCCCATACCGCTGGCTGTCGCGAGCATCTGACGGTGATCGAGGGGCAGGTAAGGGTGGTCTCGGGCGAGGAGACGCAGGTCTTGGCGGTGGGCGATACCGCGCGCTACCGCGCCGATCGTAGCCATTTGATTGCCGCCGAGGGCGGCGCTGCGCGGGCTTTGCTGATTGTTCAGGACAGCTGAGGCGTAGGGCGGGGGCTGGCCCCCGCGCCCCCAGGATATTTTTACCAAGATGAAATCCGTAATATTGGAATTTATTCCGCTATATTGACATTTTTCAGGCAGGCGTAGGCTCCGCTAAACTGGAGGGTTTTCTGCTATGACAGATGTTGCGGGATTTCTGGCTGATGTGGGCGGGCGGTTGGCGGCGCTTGAGGCCGAGGGGCTTACAAAGCGCGAGCGGCTGATTGAAGGGGCGCAAGGCGCGCGGCTGCGGATTGGCGGGCGCGAGATGCTGAACCTTTGTGCCAATAATTACCTTGGCCTTGCGAATGATCCGCGGCTGGTCGCGGCGGCTGGGGCGGCGATGCAAAGCCATGGGTTTGGCATGGCCTCGGTACGGTTCATCTGCGGGACGCAGGATATTCACCGCAGTTTGGAAGCGCGGATTGCCGGGTTTTTGGGGATGCAGGATGCGATTCTGTTTGCGGCGTGCTTTGACGCCAATGGCGGCGTGTTCGAGGCCTTGTTGACCGAAGCCGATGCGGTTGTGTCCGATAGTCTGAACCATGCGTCGATCATTGACGGGGTGCGTTTGTGCAAGGCGGCACGCTACCGCTTTGCCAATAACAATATGGCCGATCTGGAGGCGCAATTGCAGGCGGCGCGGCAGGCGGGGGCGCGGTTTATCTTGATTGCGACGGATGGCGTGTTCTCGATGGATGGCACAGCGGCCGATCTGGCGGGGATCACCCAGCTGGCCGGGCGCTATGGCGCGGTGACATTGGTGGATGATTGTCATGCGACGGGGTTTGTCGGGCCGCAGGGGCGGGGTACTGCGGCGGCGGCGGGCGTGCGGGTGGATATTTTGACCGGCACCTTTGGCAAAGCGCTGGGTGGGGCCTTGGGCGGCTATATCGCTGGGCCGCAGCCGGTAATTGATCTTTTGCGCCAGCGCGCGCGGCCCTATCTGTTTTCCAATGCGCTGCCGCCTGCGGTGGTGGGGGCGGCGCTGGCGGCTTTCGATATTGTGGAGGGCGCTGATGATCTGCGCGCCAAGCTGGCGGAGAATGCCGCCTATTGGCGGGCGGGGCTGACGGCTTTGGGGTTTGATCTGCTGCCGGGCAGCCATCCGATTGTGCCGATTATGATTGGCGATGCCGTTTTGGCGCAAGCGTTTGCGCAGGCGCTGGACCGGCGCGGGATTATGGTCTCGGCCTTTTTCTTTCCGGTGGTGCCGCGGGGCGCGGCGCGGATCAGAACGCAGATGAGTGCGGGTTTGAGCCGTGCCGATCTGGATTTTGCCTTGGCAGCCTTTGCGGCGGCAGGCAAAGAACTGGGGGTTTTGGCATGAAAGCCTTGGTCAAGGCGCGGCCCCAACAAGGCTTATGGATGCAAGAGCGCAGCATTCCCGAGATCGGCGCCGAGGATGTGCTGATCCGCATCAAGAAAACCGGCATCTGTGGCACCGATATTCACATCTGGAATTGGGATGAATGGGCGGCGCGCACGGTGCCACTGGGGCTTATCACCGGCCATGAGTTTGCCGGCGAGATTGTCGAGATCGGCGCGCAGGTGACCGGGCTTGCCATTGGGCAGCGCTGTTCGGGCGAGGGGCATTTGATTGGCAAGCAAAGTCGGCAATCGCGGGCGGGCAAGTTTCATTTGGACCCTGCCACTCGCGGTATTGGTGTCAATGAGCCCGGCGCTTTTGCCGAATATCTGCGCCTGCCGGCCTTTAACGTCGTGGCTTTGCCCGACAGCATCGATGACGATATTGGCGCGATTTTGGACCCGTTGGGCAATGCGGTGCATACGGCGCTGTCGTTTGATCTGGTGGGCGAGGATGTGCTGATCACGGGCGCTGGGCCGATCGGGATCATGGCGGCTGCGGTGGCGCGGCATGTCGGCGCGCGCCATGTGGTGATCACCGATATCAACCCCGCGCGGCTGGCCTTGGCGGTCAAGGTCGCGGATGTGACGGCGGTGAATGTGGCACAAGAGGATCTGCGCGATGTGATGGCGCGGCTGAAGATTGTGCAGGGCTTTGATGTGGGCCTAGAGATGTCAGGCAATCAGGCAGCACTTGATCAGATGGTCGAGGCGCTGGTTATGGGCGGGCGCATTGCCATGCTGGGGATCGGCCCGGGCAAATCGGCGGTGGATTGGAGCCGGATCGTCTTTAAGGCGCTGACCATCAAAGGTGTTTACGGCCGCGAGATTTTCGAGACCTGGTATAAGATGATCGCGATGCTGGAAAACGGCTTGGATCTGCGCGGGGTGATCACGCACCGCTTTGGTGTCGACGAATACCAGAAGGGGTTCGAGGTGATGCGGGCTGGAGCCTCGGGCAAGGTGGTGCTGGACTGGAGCTAGGCTGCCGCCTGCCGCTGGCGCAGCAAACCCGTCAGGCCCGCGCGCAGCGGCGTCAGGGCCGCGACATGCGCCGCAAGACTGCCCGCGTCTTGGGCGTGAACAGCGTCTTGGCAGGCGCGCAGCTTGGCCGCAAGATCGACAAGCCCCAAGATCGCGGCCCCGCCTGCAACCTTATGCGCCTTTTGCCCGATTTCGGCGCTGGGGCCCTGCGGCAGAAGCGTGGTGATCTGGGCAATCGCCTCGTCAAGATCGGCAAGCAGGCGTTGGTATTGCACCGTCAGACGGTCGACCCCCAAGAGGTCTTCAAGCTCGGCGATAAGATTATGATCAATCTGCATTATCCAAGGACCTTTGCAAAAACCGTTTGATTTGAAACTGGCATCCTAGCGTCTTTCTTTTAAGGAGGTGTGACCCTGACGCAGTAAAGCCTACTTCTGCGGCAAGAAAAGCGGGGGGTCAACGCATGCCTTCAAGCTTTCAGCTTAGGCGGGGCGCAGCAAGCTGCCACCCCATGCGGGCAAAGATCGGCTTCTGCCGACTGCGACAAGCCTAGCAGAAAAGCCGGCTGCGCGTGCCATGCAGCGGCATATCCTTGCTATGCTTTGAGATATTTGACGCAGCGTCATGGGCCCCGCGCGCCGGCATTGCTGCTAGCTGCGCTCTTGAAATTGTTGATCGTAAAGCGCGCGGAACTTGCCGCCTTTGGCCAAAAGCGCATCCAGACTGCCCGATTCCTCGACACGACCGGCCTCGATGTAGCAGATCTGGTCGGCGCGCAGCACAGTCGAAAGCCGATGCGCGACCACGATGGTCGTCACCCCTGTCGTCACGCGTTCGAGCGCATCGCGGACCAAGGTTTCCGAATGGCTGTCCAGCGCGCTTGTGGCCTCATCCAGCAACAAGATCGGCGCGCGGCGCAGCACGGCGCGGGCAATCGCAAGGCGTTGACGCTGACCACCGGACAAAAACGCGCCATTCTCGCCGATTTGGGTTTGGTAGCCATTGGGCAATTGGCAAATGAATTCATCGGCATGGGCGACCTTTGCCGCTTCGATCACCTCGGCGTCGGTTGCGTCTTGGCGCGCCACTCGCAGGTTTTCGATGACATTGGCCGAAAACAAGAAGGTGTCTTGCCCGACATAGGCGACCGTGCGGCGCAGCGAGTCAAAGCTGGCCTTTTGAAGATCCAGCCCGTCGATGCTGACAGAGCCGCTGCTGGGGTCATAAAGCCGCAGCATCAGGTTCAACAGGGTGGATTTGCCGCCGCCCGAGGGGCCAACCAGCGCTGTGGTCTTGCCAGCAGGACAGTCGATGGTGATCTCATTCACCACTGAGGTGGCACCCGTATATGAAAACGACACCTTGTCCAGCCGCAGATGGCCCTTGCCCTCGGGGATAGCGACGGCATCATCGGCTTCGACCATGGTTTGCGGCGCGTCCAGCAGGGTGTACATCATCTGCACCCCGACCATGCCGCTTTCGATCGAAACCCGCATCCGCGACAAGCGCTTGGCAGGCTCATAGGCCATGATGAAGGCTGTGACAAAAGACATCAGCTGGCCAGGCGTGCCTGCCTCTTGGCCAAACAGATTGCTGCTGCTCAGAACCACCACCGCTCCGATGGCCACCCCTGTCAGCGTGTCCATCAAGGGCGAGGTGGCGCTTTCCAGGCGGATCATCTTGTTGGCGCGCGATTCGACCTGACGCACGGCGACATCCATGCGGTCGGCCATCACGCGATCCAGCGCAAAGGCCTTGATCACCCGCGCCCCAACCGAAGCTTCTTGCACCACGCGGATGATCTCGGCCATGCCCATCATCTCTTGCGCCATGATTGCGCGCACTTGCACCAGAATAAGCCGCACCCCAAACAGCGCAGCAGGCCCAATCACCAAACAAATCAGCGACAGCACCGGCTGCTGGTAGAACATCACAAAGATCAGGCCGAACAACGTCAGCAGATCGCGGACAAAGCCGGTAACGATAATATCAATCACACCGCGCGCCATCTGCGCGCTCTGCGTCACCTGCATCAAGACCATCGAGGATTCGGTGTTGTTGAAAAAACCGATGCTTTGCTTCAGCAGGCGGCGAAACAGCTCGCTTTGTTTCTCGGCCACGATGCGATTGCCTGCACGCGCCATCAGAACGGTTTGTGCAAATGACGACAAGCCCTTGATCATGAAGATCGCCACCACAGCACCCGCGACCAAAAACACCCGCAAACGGTCCTCGGGATGCGTCATCGCTTGCACGATTTCGCCCATGATCCAAGCCGAGAGCGCCGTCGAAACCGCCACCAGCACCATCGCTGTGATAGCGGCAAAGTAGCGGCCGCCGTTCTCCAGCAGGCTTTCTGAAAGCAAACGCCACAACAGGCTGCGCTTGGCGAAAGCGGCGCTCCACTTGGCCAATCTTGAAGGGATCAAAGTACTTCCTTTTCGCCACCCCGACCGAATATCGCCGCCGATGTGGCGCGACAAAGGTCGCAAATACAGAGCCGCGTCTTCGCATCCACGCGCGGGTTTGTCAATGTGACAGCCATGCCGCAGCGCCAAGACGCGGGGTTTCCGCCCAAGTCGGCGCAGAGGCGTGGCGATGCCTTGGCGCCCCAAAACTCTACTCGGGCCTCAGTCAATCGGCAGGCTGTGCCAAGACCGCCAAATCCCTGTGCTGAGACCTTCAGTCATGTCTATAAGCGGCTTTGGAACGCGGCTGCTCGAGCGCTTTGGGCCGTTGGCCATGTCAAGGCTGCCGGCCACCCAATCGCAACCCTGCATGATCTCTGCAACGGCTTGGTCCGCTGTGATAAGGGTTCAGATTTCTAAGCGTGGTTGCTGCATAAGTCTGGATATTTATGCCAAGATGAAAGCGTCAGAGTTTGGGCGCATAATCGGCGGGGTTTACGGTTTGGGGGCGGCTGTCCAGCATCAGGGCGCTGATGCGGGGGGCGGTTTGCGCGATGATTGTGCCGGATTTGATCACGGCAAGGCGCGCGGGTTTGAGCCGCAGGGCCTCGGCGGGAGATCTGGCTTGCAAGAGCACCAGATCGGCGGCGCAGCCGACATCAAGCCCGTAGTTTTCAAGCCCCATGGCGCGCGCGGAGTTGATGGTCAGCGCGTTGAAGATCGCAGTTTTGTCATCAAGACCGGCCATTTGCGCGACATGGATCGCCATATGGCCGACCTCGAGCATATCGCCAGAGCCCATCGAATACCAAGGGTCCATTACGCAATCATGGCCGAAAGCCACATTGATGCCAGCCGCCATCAGCTCGCGCACCCGCGTCATGCCGCGGCGTTTGGGATAGCTGTCGTGGCGGCCTTGCAGCATGATGTTGATCAGCGGATTGGGGATCACATGCATCTGTGCCTCGGCGATCAGTGGGATCAGCTTTGAGACATAGTAATTGTCCATCGAATGCATCGAGGTGAGATGCGAGCCTGCGACGCGGGTTTGCAGCCCGTGGCGGATGGTCTCGGCGGCCAAGGTTTCGATATGGCGCGACAGCGGATCATCGGTTTCGTCGCAATGCATGTCGACGGGCAGGCCGCGCTCGGCGGCAAGGCGGCAGAGCGCGCGCACCGAAGCCGTGCCTTCCTCCATCGTGCGTTCGAAATGTGGGATGCCGCCGACGATATCGACGCCCATATCCAGCGCGCGGGCAAGGCTTTGCACGCCGTGTTCGGCGCGGGTATAGCCGTCTTGCGGGAAGGCCACGAGTTGCAGCGTGAGATAGGGCGCGACGCGGCGTTTGACCTCGAGCATGGCTTCGACGGTGACAAGGCGCGGATCTGATGTGTCGACATGGGTGCGGATCGCGAGCAGGCCTTGGCTGACCGCCAGATCGCAATAGCGCAGCGCACGCTCGACCAGCGCGTCGATGGTTAGGGTCGGGCGCAGCTCGCCCCAGAGCGCGATGCCTTCAAGCAGGGTGCCCGAGCGGTTCATCCGTGGCAGGCCCAGCGAGAGCGTCGCATCCATGTGAAAATGCGGGTCCACAAAGGGCGGGGTGACAAGATAGCCTGCGGCGTCGATCTCTTGCCCGGCCTGCGCAGCAATTTTTGGCGCGACCGCAGCAATTTTGCCGGATTTCACTGCGATATCTTGGCCTTGGCGACCATCGGGCAGGTTGGCGTTGCGCAGGATTAGATCGAACATTGGCACCTCTGGCTGAGAAAATTGCTGCGCAGCATTTGTGCTGCAACGCCGATGGCGATGGCTTGGGGGGCTTTGCCCAAGGCGGGGTCGCCTATGGGGCAGAGGATGCGGGATACCGCCTGCGGGCTGTGGCCAAGCGCTGCCAAGCGGCTGCGAAAGCGCGCGGCTTTGCTTGCCGATCCGATCAGGCCGCAAAAGCCAAAGCCGTGATGCAGCAGGCGGTGGCAAAGCTCTAGATCCAGCGCGTGCGAATAGGTGACGATCAGATGCTCGGCCGTTTGCGGCGCAAGCGTCACCGCGCATTCAGGCGCGGGTACGGGCAGGATGCGGCTTGGCGGCGGCGCATCCGGAAAGCGCTCGGCCGCAACATCAACCCATGTCAGCGCAAGCTGCGGCAGCGGGGACAAAACCTCGGCCAGTGCGCGGCCAACATGGCCGGCCCCCCAGATCCAGATCTGGCGCTGTGGTGTGCTGATCGGCTCGATCAGCCAGCCTTGCAGCACCTGTGTGGCGGGCAGGCTGCCGCTGTTGCGGGCCCTTGCCAGCAAGCGCTTGACGCCAAGCGGCATCGGCGCGCCCGCCAGAGCGCGGGCGACAAGTGGGCCCTGTGGCAGGCTGTCTGCGCTGTAAACTTCGGTCAAAAGCGAGACCGCGCCGCCGCAGCACTGGCCAATATTGGGCCCAAGCGCCGTGGTTTCAAAATGCCGCCCGCCTCCCTTGGCCAGCATCGCCCGCGCGCGCTGCATCGCCTGCCATTCCAGCGCGCCGCCGCCGATGCTGCCCGATTGCCCATCGGCCCAGACCAGCATCGCAGCCCCAAGCTCGCGCGGCGACGAGCCCTTAAACCCTGCGATCACAATCCGCGCCACAGGGCCACGCGCGGTGGCCGCACGCAGGGCCGCCAGATCAAACATGGCGCTGCTTTTGCACGGCGGCTAAAATGCGCTCGGGCGTGGCGGGGGCATCCAGATCGGGATAGCGGCTGGCGTCGCCAGAGGCGGCAATCGCATCCGACAGCGCATAAAACACCGCGATGCCAAGGTTAAAGGGCGGCTCGCCCACGGCTTTTGATTTGCCGACGGTATCCTCGCGGTTGGGCTGATCGTAAAGGCTCACATTGAACACCGCAGGCCGGTCCGAACAGGCGGGGATCTTATAGGTGCTGGGCGCATGGGTCAAAAGCCCGCCCTTGGCATCCCAGACCAATTCCTCAGTGGTCAGCCAGCCCGCCCCCTGCACGAAAGCCCCCTCGATCTGGCCAATATCCAGCGCAGGGTTCATCGAACTGCCGGTGTCATGCAAAATATCCGCCCGCAAAATCCGGTTCTCGCCGGTCAGCGTGTCGATCACCACCTCGGCCACCGCCGCACCATAGGCGAAATACAAAAACGGCCGCCCCCGCCCGCGCAAACGGTCCCAAGTGATCTTGGGCGTGGCGTAAAACCCGGTCGATGACAGCGAAATCCGCGCCTGATAGGCCCAAGCCGCTACTTGCGCAAAGCCAAAGACCTCACCCGCCACCCGCACCTCGCCATCCGCAAAGCGCACGCTCGCAGGCTCCACCCCATGCTTGCCGGCCAGAAACGCCGCCATGCGGTCGCGAATGATCTCACAAGCCTGCTGCGCCGCCATCCCGTTCATATCCGACCCAGAAGAGGCCGCCGTGGCCGAGGTATTGGGCACTTTGCCGGTATCTGTGGCCGTGATCTTCACCGCCTCCATTCCCACCCCAAAAACCGAAGCCGCCACCTGCGCGATCTTTTGGTTCAAACCCTGACCCATCTCGGTGCCGCCATGGTTCAGATGGATCGAGCCGTCTTGATAAACATGCACCAAAGCCCCGGCCTGGTTCAGCCAAGTGAGGGTAAAGGAAATCCCAAACTTCACCGGCACCAAGGCCAAACCGCGCTTCAAAATCGGGCTTGCCGCATTCCAATCCGCCACCGCCTGCCGCCGCGCCTGATACCCCGACAGGGCCTCCAGCTTTGCCGTCAGATCATGGCCGATAAAATCCTCCACCTCCATGAAATAGGGCGTGGTCTGGGCTTTCATCTTGGCCAAAATATCCCCGCCGGAGGCTTCAGACGCCGCCTCCCTCTCGCGGTAAAAATTCTGTCGCCGCAGTGCCAAGGGTTCGATCCCCAGCACAAAGGCCGCGTGATCCATCACCCGCTCAATCCCGATCAGCCCCTGCGGGCCGCCAAAACCGCGATAGGCGGTGGCGCTTTGGGTATTGGTTTTCAGCCGGTGGCTTTCAATGCGGATATCGGGCAGATGATAGCAATTGTCGGCATGCAGCATCGCACGGTCCGCCACCGCAAGGCTTAGATCCTGCGCCCAGCCGCAGCGGATCAGATGGGTGAAGGCAACCCCCAAAATCCGACCCGAGGCATCAACCCCGGCGCGATAGCTTATGCGCAAATCGTGGCGCTTGCCGGTGATGATCATATCATCATCGCGGTCATAGCGCATTTTGCAGGCCCGTCCGGTGGCCTTGGCCGCCATGGCGCAAGCGATGGCCAGCGCATTGCCTTGGCTTTCCTTGCCGCCAAAGCCGCCGCCCATGCGGCGGGTCTCGACGCGGACATCGGCCATGTTCAGATGCAAAGCATGCGCGACCTTGTGCTGAATTTCGGTTGGATGCTGGGTTGAAGACAGCACATGCATGCCGTCTTCCAGCGGGATCGCCGCCGCAATCTGGCCTTCAAGATAAAAATGCTCTTGGCCGCCAACCTCAAAGCTGCCCTCAATCTGATGGGGGGCTGCCTCGATCGCACGGACGGCGTCGCCCTTGGCCCAGATCACCGGGCCGGATTCAAAGCGGGAATTGGCCGCCAATGCTTGGTCTATCGTCAAAAGCGCGGGCAGTTCGGCATAGCTGATCTTGCCCAGACGCGCGGCGCGGCGGGCCTGCAGATGGGTTTCGGCCACCACCAAAAACACCGGCTGGCCGCTGTAATGCACGGTTTCCACCGCCAAAAGCGGTTCGTCCTGCGAGGCCGGGCTGCAATCGGGCATATCGGGCCAGTCTTCGGCGCTGAACACCGCAACCACACCAGGGGCCGCGCGCACGGCCGCCAGATCCAGCGCGGTGATGCGGCCATGGGCGCAGCTTGACAGACCAAAAGCCAGATGCAGCGCCCCTGCGGGCAAGGGGATGTCATCCAGATAGCGCGCAGCCCCTGTCACATGCAGGGGGGCGGAATCATGGGGAAGCGATTTGCCAAGGCTCATGGTGCCACCTCCAAAACCGAAACGGGGGTGCCGTTTAGGTCGTGGAAATAGCGCAGCGCCAGATTTTGCGCCGCTTGCAGCCGGTAGCCGGCCGAGGCGCGCATGTCTGAAAGCGGCTGGAAATCGTCGGCAAGCGCGGGCAGGGCGGCAGAGATGCTCGCAAGGCTCCAGCTGTGGCCGATCAGGGCGGCCTCAAAGCCGCTGGCGCGTTTGGGCGTGCCTGCCATGCCACCAAAGGCCACGCGGGCAGCGGTGATCTGACCGTCGGCGCAGGTCAGATTGAACGCCCCCAGCACCGCCGAGATATCTTGGTCAAAGCGTTTGCTGAGTTTGTAGCAGCGCAGCGCAGGCGCGGCCTCTGGGATCGAAATCCCTGCGACGAATTCCGAAGCTTTGCGGTCTTGTTTGCGGTAGGCGAGGAAGAAATCCTCGAGTGGCAGGCTGCGCAGATCGTCGCCGCAGCGCAGATGCAAGGTCGCACCCATCGCGATCAGCGCGGGCGGCGCGTCGCCAATCGGCGAGCCATTGGCGATATTGCCGCCAATGGTGGCAGCATTGCGCACCTGTTCGCTGGCATAGCGGCGCAGCAATTCGGCAAAGCTGGGGTGGCTGTGTTGTAAGGTGCTGCGCAAGGTCGCGATGGTGACGCCCGCGCCGATGTGGATTTGGCCGCCGCCGCGTTCGATCTGTTGCAGATCGCGCATCTGGCCCAGAAACACCGGCTTTGGCAGATCGCGCAGGCCTTTGGTGACCCAGAGCCCGACATCGGTGGCGCCGGCAATCAGGGTGGCATCGGGGTTTTGCAGATACCAAGTGGCGAAGTCATCGCTGTTATCGGGGCAATAGGCGCCCGCGACCTGTGGCGCGGGGAGGCTGTCTGCCTCCCCGGACCCCTCCGAGGATATTTGTGCCAAGATGAAAGCGTCTTGGGTCATTTGGGCGGGGATTGGGCTGGTTTCGGCGGCTTGGGCGGCGCGGATGATCGGGGCGTAGCCGGTGCAGCGGCAGAGGTTGCCTGCAAGCACGGTGTCGTGATCTGTGCGCCCTGTGGCATGGGCCACGGCCATTGAGACGATGAAGCCGGGGGTGCAAAAGCCGCATTGGCTGCCGTGGTGGTCGACCATGGCCGATTGCACCGGATGCGGGGTGCCGTCGGGGGCGGCGAGGCCTTCGACGGTGCGCACGGCTTTGCCCTGCAGTTGTGGCAGGAACAAGATGCAGGCGTTGAGCGCGCGGGGGCCGTTTTCGTCGGTGACCATGACGGTGCAGGCACCGCAATCGCCTTCATTGCAGCCCTCTTTGGTGCCGTTGAGAGCCTTGGTTTCGCGCAGGAAATCAAGAAGCGTCCGCGTTGGGGGCTGACCCTCAAGGCGGAGCGGCGTTCCATTCAGGAGAAACGCGACTTCGGTCATGGTATATCCTGCCGCGGTCTTTTCGGGTGGCCTTTTGCGCGCCCGCCCGATGCGGCGTAAAGCGGGTCGCGCGGCCTTTCGGGCAGATCTGCCCTTGCAAGGTATCAAAGCCGAGGTCTGGGGCTTTGGCAAGGCCTTTCCCCTGCCGCGCGGCTTCGATAGGTTGGCGGGATGACCCAGACCCGATTCATCCATTTGCGCACCCATACCGAGCATTCCTTGTTGGAGGGGGCCGTGCCTGTAAAGGCGCTGATCAAGCTTTGTGGCAAGCATGCGATGCCTGCGGTGGCGGTGACCGACACCAACAACATGTTCGCGGCCCTGGAGTTTTCGGTCTATGCCAAAGACGCGGGCGTGCAGCCGATTGTCGGCTGTCAGGTCTCGGTTGCCTATGATCCGCCTGCCCCCGGCGAGAAGCCGCGCGCGCCTGCGCCCATCGTGCTGCTGGCGCAGAGCGAGGCGGGCTATATGAACCTGATGAAGCTGAACTCTTGTCTTTACATCGACAAGGGCGGGGCTTTGCCGCAGGTGACGCTGGCTGAGTTAGAGCAATATGCGGGCGGTCTTATCTGTTTGACCGGCGGGGCCGAGGGGCCTTTGGGGCGGCTGATCCAAGGCGGGCAGGTGCCAAAGGCGCAGGCGCTGTTAGAGCGGTTGGCCGCCTGTTACGGCGACCGGCTTTACGTCGAATTGCAGCGCCACCCCGGCGAGGGCGGCCGGCTGACCGATGGCGAGGCAGGCACCGAGCGCTGGTTTGTCGAGCAGGCCTATGCGCTGGGTCTGCCTTTGGTTGCCACCAATGACGTCTATTTCCCTGACCCCAAGATGTATCAGGCCCATGACGCGCTGATCTGCATTGCCGAAGGCGCCTATGTTGACCAACAACAACCGCGCAGGCGTTTGACTCCGCAGCATTATTTCAAGACCGAAGCCGAGATGGTGACGCTGTTCGCCGATCTGCCCGAGGCGATTGAGAACACCGTGGAAATCGCGCAGCGCTGCGCCTTTGCCGCCTTTAAGCGCAAGCCGATCTTGCCGAAATTTGCCGATGACGAGGTCAACGAGCTACGCCGTCAGGCCAATGAGGGGCTGCAAAACCGGCTTAAAATCATCCCGCATGCGGTGACACCCGAAGACTACCAAGCGCGGCTGGATTTCGAGCTTGGGATCATCGAAAAGATGGGCTTTCCGGGCTATTTCCTGATCGTGGCCGATTTTATCAAATGGGCCAAGGATCATGGCATTCCGGTCGGGCCGGGGCGGGGCTCGGGGGCGGGCAGTTTGGTGGCCTATGCGCTGACGATCACCGACCTTGACCCCTTGCGCTATGCCCTGCTGTTCGAGCGGTTCTTGAACCCCGAACGGGTATCGATGCCCGACTTTGACATCGACTTTTGCATGGACCGCCGCGAAGAGGTGATCCGCTATGTGCAAGAGAAATACGGCCGTGACAAAGTTGGCCAGATCATCACCTTTGGCGCGCTTTTGTCCAAGGCGGCGGTGCGCGATGTTGGCCGCGTGTTGCAAATGTCTTATGGGCAGGTCGATCGTCTGTCCAAGATGATTCCGGTTGAAGGTGTGAAACCTGTCAGCATCACCAAGGCCTTGGCCGATGAGCCGCGCCTGCGAGAGGCCGCCAAGGAAGAGGTCGTGGCCCGGCTTTTGGACTATGGCGCGCAGATCGAAGGACTTTACCGCAACGCCTCGACCCATGCTGCGGGCGTGGTGATTGGCGACCGCCCGCTGGACGAGCTGGTGCCTTTGTATCAAGATCCGCGCTCGGATATGCCCGCGACGCAGTTCAATATGAAATGGGTCGAACAGGCCGGTCTGGTCAAGTTCGACTTTTTGGGTCTGAAGACGCTGACGGTCATTCAAAACGCGATTGATCTGTTGAAACTGCGCGGCGTTGATCTTGATATCAGCCTGATCCCGCTGGACGACAAACCCACCTACGAGCTTTATGCGGCGGCAAAAACCGTGGCGGTGTTTCAGGTGGAATCCAGCGGCATGATGGATGCGCTGCGGCGGATGAAGCCGACCTGTATCGAAGATATCGTGGCGCTGGTCGCCCTGTATCGTCCCGGCCCGATGGAGAATATCCCCACCTATTGCGAGGTGAAAAACGGGCTGAAGGATCTGGAATCGATCCATCCGACGATTGACCATATCCTGGCCGAAACCCAAGGCATTATCGTTTACCAAGAACAGGTGATGCAGATCGCCCAGGTCATGGCGGGCTATAGCCTGGGCGGCGCCGATCTTTTGCGCCGCGCGATGGGCAAAAAGATCGCAGAGGAAATGGCCAAGGAACGCCCGAAATTCGTCGAAGGCGCCAAGGCCACCCATAATGTCGATGCGAAAAAGGCAGGCGAAGTCTTCGATCTGCTGGAAAAATTCGCCAACTACGGCTTTAACAAATCCCACGCCGCCGCCTATGCCGTGGTCAGCTATCAAACCGGCTATCTCAAGGCGAATTATCCGGTCGAATTCATGGCCGGCGTGATGAATTGCGATATGCATCTGACCGACAAACTGGCGGTCTATAAGCGCGAGATCGGCAAGCTTGGCATCAAGACCATAGCACCTTGCGTCAATGCCAGCCTTGCCAGCTTTACCGTGCGCGAGGGCGCCGTGGTCTATGCGCTGGGCGCGCTCAAAGGCGTCGGGGTCGAGGCGATGGGGCTGATCGTCTCGGCGCGCGGCGACAAGGCCTTCGCCACCCTGTTCGATTTCGCCCGCCGCGTTGATATGAAACGCGTCGGCAAACGCCCGCTGGAAATGCTGGCGCGCGCCGGTGCCTTCGATCAGCTCGACCCCAACCGCGCCCGGGTCTTCGAGGCGCTCGACAGTCTGGTTGCCTATTCCGCCGCCATCCACGAGGCGAAATCCTCCAACCAAGTCAGCCTCTTTGGCGAGGCTGGCGCTGATATCCCCGAACCCCGCCTGCCGTTCCGCGACGATTGGCAGCCCGTCGAACGGCTGACCCAAGAACATCTGGCCATCGGCTTTTACCTCTCGGGCCACCCGCTCGACGACTATATGGGCCCGCTGAAACGCCGCGATGTCAAAACCCTGACCGAACTTACCCAACTGGCCGAACGCGGCCCGCTGATTGCGAAACTGGCCGGCGCCGTCTCGTCAAAACAAGAACGCAAATCGGCCAAGGGCAACCGCTTTGCCTTCGTGCAACTCTCTGATCCAACAGGGCTTTACGAGGTGACGGTGTTCTCAGACACCCTTGAGGCCGCCCGCGATCTGCTGGAACCGGGCAAGAATGTCGTGCTCACCGTCAAGGCCGAACTCGAAGGCGATACGCTGAAACTGCTGGCCAATGCCGTGCAACCCATCGACCAGGTCGCCGATGCCGCAGGTGCGCAGGCCCTGCGCATCCACCTCAACCAAGCCTCTGCCGCCACCTCAATCGCAAGCCTGCTCGCCACAGTTCAAGGCCGCAACCGCGCGCAAATCACCCTGTGCATCGCCGACGATCAGGGCCGCGAGATCGACCTTGCCCTGCCAACCCCCTATCCCGTCACCGCCCAGATCAAAGGCGCTCTCAAAGCCATGCAAGGCGTCGTCATGGTCGAAGAAGTCTAACCCCACCCCAAACCGCTTTCATCTTGGCGCAAATATCCTCAGGGGGTGAGCGCGCCAGCGCGAGGGGGCGCGAGCGCCCCCTGCCTCTGCCTCAAGCCGGCCTCACCAATGCGGCGGCCGCTGGTCTGCCAGCGGGATCGAGCCTGTGCCGTCACTCTCGCGCTCTGCCTCGCGCTGGGCCAGCACTTGGGCGACGCGGGTCAGCCGGTCAATTTCGCTGGCATGGCGCGCCACCACATCCGACAAATCCTCCACCGCACGGGTCAGATGCGCGATGCGTTCTTCTAACTGCTGAGTCATCTTGCCTCTTCTGCTTGGGCCTGCGCCTAATGCTTGCTGCCCCGCCCCCCATCCGATACACGGACCTCGACCAAAAGCGAAGGGGTCCAGACCATGGCCAATGATAAACCCGCCCGCCGCCCGCGCGCCGAGACGCCAAAAGGCTTTCGCGACTATTTCGGCGCCGAGGTGACCGAGCGCAAGGCGATGCTTGATGCCATCACCGGCGTCTATCACCGCTATGGCTTTGACCCTTTGGAAACCTCGGCCGTGGAAACCGTCGAGGCTTTGGGCAAATTTCTGCCCGATGTCGACCGCCCCAATGCTGGCGTCTTTGGCTGGCAGGAGGAAGATGCCGATTGGCTGGCGCTGCGCTATGATCTGACCGCGCCCTTGGCGCGGGTGGCCGCGCAATATCGCAATGATCTGCCCAGCCCCTATCGGCGCTATGCCATGGGCCCGGTCTGGCGCAATGAAAAGCCCGGTCCTGGCCGGTTTCGCCAGTTTTATCAATGCGATGCTGATACGGTTGGCGCAAGCTCTGTCGCCGCTGACGCCGAGATCTGCGCCATGCTGTCGGATGCCCTTGAAGTCGTTGGCATTCCGCGCGGCGATTATGTGGTCAAGATCAACAACCGCAAGGTGCTGAACGGCGTGATGGAAGTGGCGGGGGTGCTTGACCCCTCCGACCTCAGCAAGTTTGAAGACGAACGCGGCATCGTGTTGCGCGCGATTGATAAGATGGACCGTCTGGGCGAGGCCGGCGTGCGCGCCCTGCTGGGCGAGGGGCGGCTCGACGAAAGCGGCGATGTCACCGCAGGCGCAGGCCTGACCGAGGCGCAGGCCGATGTGGTGATGGGCTTTGTCTCTGCCAAGCGCGACAGCGGCGCGCAAACGGTGGCGCGGCTGCGCGAGCTGGTGGCGGCCTCGGCAATTGGGCTTGAGGGCGTGGACGAGTTGGAAACCATCGCAGCTTTGCTGGCGGCACAGGGCTACGGTTCTGATCGCATTGTGATCGATCCGGGCGTGGTGCGCGGGCTCGGCTATTACACCGGCCCCGTCTACGAGGCCGAGTTGACCTTTGAAATCTTGGATGAAAAGGGCCGTAAGCGGCAGTTTGGCTCGGTCGCGGGCGGCGGGCGCTATGACGATCTGGTCAAGCGTTTTACCGGTCAGGCCGTGCCTGCCACGGGGGTTTCCATTGGCGTTGACCGCCTGCTGGCCGCGCTGCGCGCCAAGGGGCGGGTGGGGGCCGAGGCTGCGGGTCCGGTGGTTGTCACCGTGATGGACCGCGACCGCATGGCCGATTACATGGCGATGGTGGGCGAGCTGCGCGCCGCAGGCATCCGCGCCGAGATGTATCTGGGCAACCCGAAAAACTTTGGCAACCAGTTGAAATACGCCGACAAACGCGGCGCGCCCATCGCGGTGATCCAAGGCGGCACCGAGGCCGAAGCCGGGGTGGTTATCTTGAAAGACCTGATCCTTGGCGCCAAAATCGCGCAATCGGCGACGCTGGAAGAATGGAAAGACCGCCCCGCGCAGGTGGAAGTGGCGCGCGCCGATCTGGTGGCTGCGGTGCAGCGGATGCTGGCGCAATGACCAAGCCCGCGATCCGTGCCGAAGCCGAGCGGCTGTTCGCGGCCTTTCAAGCCGCAGGGGCCGTCGCGGTCGAGGCCGATTTGCTGCTGCCCGCCGAGACTTTGCTGGACCTTTACGGCGAAGACATCCGCGCGCGCGCCTATGTCACCTCGGACCCGTTGCAGGGCGAGATGATGCTGCGCCCCGATTTCACCGTGCCGGTGGTGCAAGCGCATATGGCTCATGGTGCGGATCCTGCGCGCTATTGCTATATGGGCGAGGTGTTTCGCAAGCAGGCGCATCTGGGCAATCGGGCCAGTGAATATTTGCAGGTTGGCTTCGAGGTCTTTGACCGCAGCGCGCCAGAGGCAGCGGATGCCGAAGTTTTTGCGCTGTTTTCTGGCATGTTGGCCGGTTTGGGCTTGCGCGCAGTCACCGGCGATATCGGCATTTTGATGGCGGCGGTGCGCGGATTGGACACCACCGCGCGGCGCAAGGCGGCGCTGTTGCGTCACATCTGGCGGCCCAAGCGGTTTCGCGCCCTGCTGGACCGCTTTGCCGGCCGCGAGGCCTTGCCTGCGGCGCGGGCGGGCTTGCTTGCGCGTCTGGCGCAAGGCTCGCCCGAGGATTTGATCGCCCAAGCCGGCGGCTTTGTGGGCCTGCGCGGCGCGGATGAGATTGCCGCACGCGCGCAAGCGCTGATCGAGGATGCCGAGGCCGCCCCGATCAAGGCCCCCGAGGCGGCCTTGCTTTATGATCTTTTGGGCCTGCAAGCGCCTGCGCGCGCAGCCCTTGCGCATCTGCGCGGCATCACCCCGATGCTGCCCGCGATTCTGCCTGCGGTGGACCGCTTTGAAACCCGACTTGAGGCGCTGGCTGCGCGTGGCATCGCGGTTGAAGGCTTGGCCTTTGAAGCCAGCCTTGGCCGCACCTCGATGGAATATTACGACGGTTTTGTGTTTTCCTTTCATGGCCCTAACGCCGAGCCACCGATTGCCAGCGGTGGGCGCTATGACGCGCTGACGGCGGTGCTGGGGCAGGGGCGCTCTATTCCGGCGGTGGGGGGGATCATTCGCCCGCATTTGGTCGCGGCTTTGCGGGGGGCGATGTGATGCTGAAAATCGGTGTGCCCTCGAAGGGGCGGTTGATGGAAAAGACCTTCGACTGGTTCGGCGCGCGCGGTGTGACCATGCGCCAAACCGGGGCCGAGCGGGAATATTCCGGCGCGGTTGACGGCGTTGAAGGGGTCGAGCTGGTGCTGCTGTCTGCCGGCGAGATTCCGCGCGAATTGGCCGCAGGGCGGATCCATCTGGGGGTGACCGGCAGTGATCTGGTGCGCGACAAGCTGGCCGATTGGGACATGCAGGTGGCCGAGCTGGCAAAGCTGGGCTTTGGCCATGCCGATCTGATTCTGGCGGTGCCCAGCGTTTGGATTGATGTCGATACGCTGGATGATCTGGACGCAGCGGCGGCGGCCTTTCGCGCGCGTCACGGCTTTCGGCTGCGCATTGCCACCAAATACCACCGCTTGGTGCGCGAGTTTCTGACCGCCAACGGCGTCGCCGATTATCAGCTGGTCGACAGCCAAGGCGCGACCGAAGGCACGGTCAAAAACCTGACCGCCGAGGCCGTGGCCGACATCACTTCGACCGGCGAAACCCTGCGGGCGAACCATCTGAAAATACTGTCGGATTCGGTGATCCACCGCTCGCAAGCCACGCTGTTTGCGGCGCGGGCTGCGGATTGGTCGCAGGCGGGGGCTGGGCTTGCGGCGCTGTGTGAAAAGCTGGGGCTTACACCGCCTGCACTTTAGGTTTGCGGCTGACCAAGGCCACGCCCAGACCTGCCAGCGCCATGCCTGCCCAAGCCAAGGGCGGCACAGCTTCGCCCAGCAGGGGCCAGGCAAAAACCGCCGAAAGCGCTGGCACAAGGTAGAACAGCGACGAGACCTTTGACACCGCCCCCGCGCGGATCATCGCCAGCAGCAGCGACATCGCCAGCAGCGAATTGCCGATCACCAGATAGGCCAGCACGGCGACAAAGGTCGGGGTCCAATCCACCGCCATGCCCTCGGTCGCCCAAGCCGCTGGCAGGGTAAAGGCCGCGCCCACCGCATATTGAATAAGATTGGCGCTGATCGGATGATGCGTGACGCCAAAGCGTTTTTCATAAAGCGTGCCCGCCGTGATGCCAAAAAGCGCCAGCACCGTGCAGAGAATACCGGTCAGATTTTCCGCACTTAGCCCCGAGCGCGCAAGGATCACCGTCAGCGCCCCCGCAAGCCCCAGCGCAAGGCCGATCCAGCCCGTGCGCGTGATCTTTTCGCCCACCAGCTTTGGCGCCGACAGCGCCACAAGGATCGGCTGCAAACACACGATGATCGATACCGTCCCCGCCGAGACGCCAGATTTAAAGGCGACGTAGCACAGGCCGAAATAGGCGACTTGGATCAGAAATCCGACCACTGCGATGTCGATCACCCCGCGCAGGGTTTTCGGCATCGGCGGGCGCAGGATCAGCGCCAAGGGGATCAAAAGCGCCAGCACACAGACATAGCGCAGCGCCAAAAGAGTTAAGGGTTCGGCATGTTGCAGGCCAAGCTTGGCAATGCCAAAGCCTGCCGACCACAGCAGCAGAAAGATCACGGGGGCGGCGGCAAGCCAGAGCGGGCGTTTTGTCATCGCCGAGTTGTGGCTCGCCATGCTGCAAAAGGAAAGCGCCAAGATGCCCGCGCGGCCATGCTTTAGTGTAGCCCGATCTCGGCCAAGGCTTGGGCAAGGGCTGCGGGCAGGGTGTCGTCTTGGGCGCGGGTCTTGGGCAGATCGCGCGGTGATTCGGCTGCCGTAAGGTAGCGCCAGCCCTGAAACGGGCGGCGGGCGGCAGGTTCCGTGCGGATCACGGCTGCCTCCAGCACCAAAGCGCAGCGCGCAATCCCATCAGAGCCGCGCCGCTCGGCCAGCCCCAAAATGCGCTGCCGCGCCTGAATGCTGCCTTTGATCACCCAGTAAAGCGAGCCGCCGTCCAGCAATTCTTCGCTTCGTTTCGGCCACATACGCGTGATATGTTCGGTGGTGCCCGGCGTCCAGACATGGGCATGCGCGCGGTGCCAATCGGTCAGATCTTCGACGCTATCTGCTCCAACGCATAGTTTTAGTATATTCAGATCGCCCATGATTCCCCTCGGGTTAGAAATGGTAGAATAGGCCTAAATCTGGTAGGCTCAAGACTTGCCGACGCAGGGTGTTGGGGCTATGTAGTCACTCTTCCTGAGATAGTCTGCTGTTTTCGCCGCTGTCTTTTCATGCCCTGACACCTGAAGGAACGTCCTATGTCGCGCTTTTCCGCCCCCATCGCCGAACAGATTTGGGATATGAAGTACCGTCTGAAAGCACAAGATGGGACGGCGATTGACGCCAGTGTTGAAGACAGCTGGCGGCGCGTGGCACGGGCTTTGGCTGTGGTGGAAAAAGAGCCAGCGGTTTGGGAAGAGCGGTTTTACAAAGCGTTGGAAGGCTTTAAATACCTGCCAGCAGGTCGGATTGCAGCGGGTGCTGGCACCGGGCGTAATGTCACGCTGTTCAACTGCTTTGTGATGGGCACGGTTCCCGACAATATGGGCGGGATCTTTGACGGGCTGAAAGAGGCCGCGCTGACCATGCAGCAAGGCGGCGGCATCGGCTATGACTTCAGCACCATCCGCCCGCGCGGCGCCGAGGTGAAGGGCGTGGCGGCAGACGCCTCTGGCCCCTTGTCGTTCATGGATGTTTGGGATGCGATGTGCCGCACCATCATGTCGGCAGGCTCGCGCCGCGGTGCGATGATGGCGACGATGCGCTGCGATCACCCCGATGTTGAAGCCTTTATCGAGGCCAAGAAAGACGCAGCCCGCCTGCGCATGTTCAACCTGTCTGTGCTGATCACCGACCCCTTCATGGCAGCGGTCAAGGCTGATGGCCCATGGGAGCTGGTGTTTGGCGGCCGCGTCTACAAGACCCTGCAAGCGCGCGATCTGTGGAATAAGATCATGCGCAACACCTATGATTTTGCCGAACCGGGCGTGATCTTCATTGACCGGATCAACACTGCCAACAACCTCAGCTACTGCGAAACCATCGCCGCGACCAACCCTTGCGGCGAGCAGCCATTGCCACCCTATGGCGCTTGCTTGCTGGGTTCGATCAATATGCCAACCTTGGTGACGGGCGCCTTTGGGCCGGATGCCAAGCTTGACCTTGACGCGCTGGATGATCTGGTGCGCGTTGCGGTGCGGATGATGGATAACGTCGTCGATGCCAGCCGCTTCCCGCTGCCCGAACAGCAGGCCGAAGCCCGCGCCAAGCGCCGCATTGGTCTGGGGGTCACCGGTCTTGCCGATGCCTTGCTGATGCTGGGCCAGCGCTATGGCTCGGTCGAGGCTGCCGCACAGACCGAAGCCTGGATGCATGCCATCGCGCGCGCCTCGTATCTGGCCTCGGTTGATCTGGCGAAAGAAAAAGGCGCCTTCCCGCTGTTCGAGGCAGATGCCTATCTGGCTGCGGGCAATATGATGAATATGGACGAGGATGTGCGCGCAGAAATCCGCACCCACGGCATTCGCAACGCGCTTTTGACCTCGATCGCGCCAACCGGCACCATCAGCCTTTACGCGGGCAATGTCTCGAGCGGTATCGAGCCAGTGTTTGCCTATGCCTATAAGCGCAAGGTTCTGCAAAAAGACGGCTCGCGCACCGAAGAAGAGGTCGTCGATTACGCCGTGCGGCTGTGGCGCGAGCTGAAGGGCGATACCGCATTGCCCGATTACTTTGTCAACGCCCAGACCCTGCCACCGCTGGACCATGTGCGGATGCAGGCTGCCGCGCAAAAATGGATCGATAGTTCGATCTCGAAAACCATCAACTGCCCGGAAGACATCAGCTTTGACGAGTTCAAAGAGGTCTATATGGCCGCTTGGGATCAGGGCTGCAAAGGCTGCACCACCTATCGCCCGAATGCAGTGACGGGGTCGGTTCTGACCGTGTCAGAGGCCGAAGACAAATCGCCTGCCGAGGCGCATGCGTCGTTGGAGGGCGGGGAAGTCGTTTACCTGACCGAACCTTTGGACCGCCCTGCCTCGCTTGAAGGCAATACCTATAAGGTGAAATGGCCAGGCTCCGAGCATGCGCTTTACATCACCATCAACGACATCATCATCTCGGGGCATCGCCGCCCGTTTGAAGTGTTCATCAACTCGAAGAACATGGAGCATTTCGCTTGGACCGTGGCGCTGACGCGGATGATCTCGGCGGTATTCCGGCGCGGCGGTGATATCTCCTTTGTGGTGGAAGAGCTGAAAGCCGTGTTCGACCCACGCGGCGGCGCTTGGATGAACGGGAAATACATCCCCTCGATTCTGGCCGCCATCGGTGGCGTGATCGAACAGCATCTGGTCGCGATTGGCTTTATCGAAGGCGAAGGCATGGGCCTGAAATCTGATCCACAGGCCGAAGTCATCGCGCTTGGCAGCGCGCCGCGCGGCAAAGCCTGCCCAAGCTGCGGCGAGTTCGGGTTGCGCATGGTCGAAGGCTGCATGACCTGCGGCTCTTGCGGCCATTCGAAATGCGGCTAAGGCGGTAGAGCTTTCGGCTTCAGGGTGACGTCTGACATCAGAAGCCCGTTTTTGCGAAAAAAGACGGGTTTTTGGATGTCGGGCTAAGTGCCTATGCGCTTATTAAAAAGAGCGGGTCGTTCTCAGGAACGCCCGCTCTGTTTCGTTTAGGGTGGTCTGTTTCAGCAGAACTCGGCCTCTGCCGTGATGTAAAATTCGGCAGGCCCAAACCCTGTTTTGCCAACAAATAGGGGGCCCTCAGGCCCCCCAATGATTTATTGGTCTTTGTAGTTTACCGACTTTTTGTCACTGTCGGGCGCGGTTTTTTGGCGGCGCACGATCAGCTTGTTCAGCGCGTTGACATAGGCTTTGACGCTGGCGACGATGGTGTCGGTATCGGCCGATTGTCCGGTGACGATGCGGCCGTCTTCTTCCATCCGCACCGAAACCGTGGCTTGGGCGTCGGTGCCTTCGGTGACAGCGCTGACCTGATAAAGCTGCAAGCGCGCCTCATGCGGGAACAGCATCTTGACGCAGTTGAAGGCGGCATCCACGGGGCCGTCGCCGGTGGCATCAATCGCATGATCGACGCCGTCGATGGTCAAGGTCAGCTCGGCCTCTTGTGGGCCATCGGTGCCGCAGACCACCCGCAGTCGTTTGACCTGTAGGGTGTCATGTGCCTCCATCGTGGCCTCATCGGCAATCAACGCGACCAGATCGTCGTCATAGACCTCTTTCTTGCGGTCGGCCAAAGCCTTAAAGCGCACGAAGACGTCGTTCAGCTGATTGTCGGCCAGCTCGTAGCCCAATTCGTGCAGCTTGGAGCGCAGCGCCGCGCGGCCCGAATGCTTGCCCATCGCGATGTTTTTCTGATGCAAGCCGATGTCTTCTGGCCGCATGATCTCGAAGGTTTCGACATTCTTCAGCACGCCGTCTTGGTGAATGCCGCTTTCGTGCAAAAACGCGTTCTTGCCGACGATGGCCTTGTTGAACTGCACCGCAAAGCCCGAAACGGTGGCGACGCGGCGCGACAGGTTCATGATCTTGGTGGTGTCGATGCCGGTGCGGTAGGGCATGATGTCATTGCGCACCTTCATCGCCATCACCACCTCTTCCAGCGCGGTGTTGCCGGCACGCTCGCCCAAGCCGTTGATGGTGCATTCGATTTGGCGCGCGCCTGCATCCACTGCGGCAAGCGCGTTGGCGGTCGCCATGCCCAGATCGTTGTGGCAATGGGTGGCAAAGATGATCTTATCGGCCCCCGGCACCCGTTCCAGCAACATCCGGATCAGCGCCGCACTTTCGCGCGGGGCGGTATAGCCCACGGTGTCGGGAATGTTGATGGTGGTGGCGCCGGCCTTGATCGCGATTTCGACAACGCGGCAGAGATAATCGTGTTCGGTGCGGGTGGCATCCATTGGCGACCATTGCACGTTGTCACACAGATTGCGCGCATGGGTCACGGTGTCATGGATGCGCTGGGCCATTTGATCCATATCCAGATTGGGAATGGCGCGGTGCAGCGGCGAGGTGCCGATAAAGGTATGGATGCGCGGCGAGGGCGCGTGTTTCACGGCCTCCCAGCAGCGGTCAATGTCTTTGTAATTGGCGCGGGCAAGGCCGCAGATCGTCGAGTTCTTGGCGCGCTTGGCAATCTCGGCCACGGCGGCGAAATCGCCTTCCGAGGCAATCGGAAAGCCCGCTTCGATCACATCGACGCCCATTTCATCCAGCAGGCCCGCGATTTCAAGCTTTTCATCATGGGTCATGGTTGCGCCGGGCGATTGTTCGCCGTCGCGCAGGGTGGTGTCAAAAATCATCACGCGGGGTTGCGAGGAAGTGGTCATCTGGGAAATCCTTGGAAAGTTTTGCTTGGGGTTTGGGCGCTGTTCCCTTCCGAGCGGTCGCGCCCCAAGGCACGCTCAGAAGCGCGTAAGAAGCAGCAGCAGCCCAAGCGCCAAAGGCATGAAAACGCCAAGCGCCAAAGCGGCGTTCGGGGCAGTCAGGCTGATGGCTTTGCTGTTCATGGTGGCGACTATAAGCAGGATTTCTGCCAAGGGAAGGGGGTTTTGTAAAAAACCTAACGACCAAGGGCCGGACTTGGGGGCATCGAGCCCCCGCGTCCGGCTGCTGCCGCGCAACAGCCTTGCACGGGGGCGTGGGCGGGCTAGGTAAGGCGCAAGGATAGGGGAGGCGTAAGGCATGCGGTCTTTGGTGATTGGGGCGTCTGGTGGTATTGGGGCGGCGCTGGTGCAGGCGCTCTCCGCTCAGGGCGAGGTGGTGGCGCTGTCGCGCAGCGCTGACGGTTTGGACATCACCGATGAGGCCTCGGTGGCCCGGCTGATGGGTGCGCTGGAGCCGAGTTTTGAGCGCATTGTCATCGCCACCGGCGCGCTGGCGGGGCCGGGGCAGGCGCCCGAGAAATCGCTGCGCGCGTTGAATGCGGGGCAGATCGCGGCGCAGTTTGCGCTGAATGCGATGGGGCCCGCTCTTGTGGTGAAACACGCGCTGCGGCTGTTGCCGCGCGACCGCCCTGCGCAGCTTGGGGTGTTGTCAGCGCGAGTGGGGTCGATTGGCGACAATGCTTTGGGGGGGTGGTATTCCTATCGCGCGTCAAAGGCGGCGTTGAACCAGATGATCCACACCGCCTCGATTGAAATCGCGCGCAGCCATCCGCTGGCGGTGGTTGCCTGCCTGCATCCGGGCACGGTCGCCACCAATTTCACCGCCGATTATGCCGCTGAAAAAGTCACCCCTGCCGTTGCCGCCGATCGACTGCTGAGGGTGTTAGCAGGACTGACGCCGAGCCAAAGCGGCGGGTTTTACGATTGGGCCGGGCGGGTGATCGTTTGGTAGGTTTGGGCTAAGGCGTGCCAGTGCCAGTGCCAGTGCCAGCCTCAGCGGCGGGCGCGTCAGGGCTTTGCGGCTCTGGTGCTGGCACTGTCGCAGGCGCGGGCGTAGGGGCAGGGTCTGGCGCGGGTGTAGGGGCTGGTCCGACCAGAACCCCCGCTTTCCAGATCCCTTCCGAGACATCGCCCTTGGCCTTATAAGTCAGCTTGCCTAGACCCTCGCGCTTGCCGCTGACAAAGCCGCCCTCATAAATATCGCCATTGGGATAGACCGCACGGCCTTGGCCCGAGATCTCTCCGCCAAGCCAATCACCCTCGTAGCGAAAGCCGTCGGGCTGTTCTAACAGGCCCTTACCCTCGCGCTTGCCGGCGACAAAGCTGCCGCTATAGCGGCTGCCATCGGCCCAAATGCCTAGGCCCTGGCCCTCACGCAGGCCCGCCTTCCATGCGCCTTCATAGCGAAAGCCGTCGGGATAGGTCATCGTGCCAATGCCTTCGGGTCTGGCCGAGACAAAGCTGCCCTCATAGGCGGTGCCATTGGGATAGGCGGCCTTACCAGAGCCCGTGATCGCCCCACCTTGCCATGTGCCTTCGTAGAAGCTGCCATCGGCATAGGTGATCTTGCCTATGCCATCGGGTTGGTCGGCCCGAAAACCGCCAGCATAGATCGCGCCGTCGGGGTAGCGCATCACACCTTCACCCTGCATCTGCCCCGCGACCCAAGCGCCGTCGTAGGTCGTGCCATCTTTGGCGGTAAACTTGCCCTGACCGTCGCGCTTATCTGCCTTGAAGCCCCCCTTGTAGACATCGCCATTGGCATAGCTGAGTGTGCCCTTCCCCGCGCGGAGGCCTTCGATGAAATCACCTTCGTAGACATCGCCATTGGGCTGGGTCAACTTGCCCAAGCCGTTGATCTGGCCGGCTTTCCATGCCCCCACATAGGTCAGGCCATTGGGCATGGTCAGACTGCCTTTGCCTTCTCGCGCGTTGTCGACCAAAGTGCCGTCATAGGTGGTGCCATCGGGATAGGTGATCTTGCCCAAGCCCTGCTTGGCCCCCAAGACCCAGTCGCCCTCGAAGCGATAGCCCGAGGCATCTGTCATCACGCCTTTGCCATCATGTACGCCGTCTTTGAAGCCGCCGCGATAGACCGCACCATTGGCATAGCGTGCCTCGCCTTCGCCGGTCATCTTGCCGTTCTGCCAGATGCCCTCATAGCTGCCGCCATCGCCAAAGGTGATCTTGCCGCGGCCCTGAGGCTTGCCTTCGGAAAACGCGCCCACATAGATCGAGCCGTTTGGATAGCGCGCGCGCCCCAATCCCTTGATCTCGCCCTTGACCCATTCGCCGCTGTATTCATAGCCGCTGGGTAGGGTGTAGGTGCCAGTGCCCTCTTGCACCCCGTCGACGAAGGTGCCGACATAAACCGAGCCGTCGTCATATTGCTTGGTCTGCACCGGCCCATAATCGCGGGCAGGGTCAAGCGCCGAGCGCGGCGCAGTCGCATCGAGCGGCGCTGCGCTGTCTTGCGCAAACAGCGCCGAGCCGCAGGCAAGCGAGAGGGCAACGGTAAATCCAAGGGTCTTGCGCATTCTGTATTCCTTCGTGTCGTGGCCATAGTATGCGCGGCGCAGGCCAGCTGACAAGCGCGCAGACCCAAACGCGCCATCCCAAGCCGATTGTGGCGCGCCGTCACCCTTTCCCTCACGCGCGAACCTGCTAGAACCCTTGCGAACCCTTTGACGGAGCCGCCCATGTCCGCCACCTTTCGCCTGACCTTGGCGCAGCTGAACCCCTCTGTCGGTGCGATCGAGGCCAATGCAGCGCTTGCCTATGACGCTTGGACCAAGGGTCAGGCGGCAGGGGCGCAGATGGTTGCGCTGACCGAGATGTTTATCACCGGCTATCAAACCCAAGATATGGTCATGAAGCCTGCGTTTTACACCGCAGCAATGGCGGCGATCAGCGCGCTTGCGCTGCGCATTGTCGATGGCCCCGCGCTGGGCATCGGGGGGCCTTGTCTGCAAAGCGGTCAGCTTTACAACGCCTATTACATTCTGGCTGAAGGCAAAATTGCCGCCACCGTGCTGAAACACGATCTGCCCAACGAGGGGGTTTTCGACGAAAAGCGCATCTTTGCAGCCTCGCCACCGCAGGGCCCCTACCGCATTGGCCCGCTGCGGATTGGCTCGCCGATCTGTGAAGACGCTTGGCACCCCGAAGTGGCCGAGACTTTGGCCGAATCTGGGGCGCAGATTCTGCTGGTGCCAAATGGCTCGCCCTATCACCGCGACAAGGCGGATGTGCGATCGGCGCTGATGGTGGCGCGGGTGGTCGAGACTGGGCTGCCGCTGGTCTATCTGAACATGATTGGCGGCCAAGACGATCAGGTCTTTGACGGCGGGTCTTTTGTGCTGAACCCCGGCGGCGCGCTGATGGCACAGCTGCCGCAGTTTCTGCCCGCCATTGCTCATATCGACTTTGTTGAAACCGATGACGGCTGGCGCGCGCTGCCCGCCGAAAAGGCCCTGCTGCCAGAGACTTACGAGGCTGACTATCACGCGATGGTGCTGTCTTTGCGCGATTATCTGGGCAAAACCGGCTTTAAAAAGGTGCTGCTGGGTCTGTCTGGCGGCATCGACAGCGCGCTTGTCGCAGCGATTGCCGCCGATGCGATTGGCCCACAGAATGTGCGCTGCGTGATGCTGCCGTCGCGCTATACCTCGCAGTCCAGCCTTGACGATGCCGCCGCTTGCGCCCGCGCGCTGGGCTGTCAGCTTGACACCGTGCAGATCTCGGCGCCGCAAGACGCGGCCACGGCGGCGCTGGCGCATCTGTTCCAAGACCGCCCCGCCGATGTCACCGAAGAAAACCTGCAATCGCGGCTGCGCGGCCTTTTGCTGATGGCGATGTCGAACAAATTTGGCGAGATGCTGCTGACCACGGGCAATAAATCCGAAATGGCGGTGGGCTATTGCACCATCTACGGCGATATGAACGGCGGTTATAACCCGCTGAAAGACCTTTATAAAACCCGCGTCTTCGAGACCTGCCGCTGGCGCAATGCCGCACACCGGCCTTGGATGCTTGCCCCTGCGGGCGAGGTGATCACGACGCGCATCATCGACAAACCCCCCAGCGCCGAGTTGCGCCCCGATCAAAAAGACGAAGACTCGCTGCCGCCCTATCCGGTGCTGGATGCCATCCTTGACGGGCTGGTTGACCGCGAAGCCTCGGTCGCGGATCTGGTGGCCGATGGCTTTGATCACGCGACTGTGATGCAAGTGCAGCATCTGCTCTACATCAGCGAATACAAACGCTTTCAATCTGCGCCCGGCACCCGCCTGACCCGCCGCGCCTTTTGGATGGATCGCCGCTATCCCATCGCTAACCGCTGGCGTGATCAGGGCTAGGCGTGCGCAAAGGCAGGGCGGGAAAGCCAGCCCTTGGCATAGTACGATGATACGAAAAACCCGCGTCGTGCGCGGCTATTCGGTAAATTCGACCTCGGTCTCAAACCGGCCAGTTTTGCCCGAATTTTTGTCGCGCAGGGTGGTTTCCAACACATAGGTGCCGGGGGTAATGCCGGTCAGCGTATAGGTCAGATTGGCCTGAAACTCGCGGTTCTTATAGCGCGAGGTCAGCGCCAGATTGGCGACATCGGCGACTTCGGCGATCATCTCGCCCATCGGGGTGGTGACGCGTAAATCTACTGCGAAATCAATCGTATAAAGCCCGTCTCCGCCCGACCCATAGCCAAAGCCATAGGGCTCGGCATAGATATAGACCGGCGCGCCCGACTTGAACTTATTGTCCGCGCGCGGATTATAAAGCCCAAAGCCCGGCGCAGGCTCGGCCACCAGCAAAGCGTCGTGCAACCCGATCTCGGGGCTGGCATCCCAGATTTGGCCCTGCAAATCGGCCGCCACCGCCAAGGCCCCTGCGGTATCGCCTAGGGCCAGCCGCTGCTCGGCCCGCGCGGCAAGATCACCCAAGGGCCCAGCCGCTGCCGCCCCGCCAAGGCCAACAGCCAGCAAAAGCCCTGATAAAACACGCGCCGCACAGAAGGTCATTGTTACGTCTATCCGTTCCCAAAGCGCCAGTCGCGCCGGTTTCGACGCCATACTAGGGGCAAATGCTGCAACTGTCCAAGTTTGAAAGCGCATCGCACCAACTGGACAAATCCCTGCCCATGTGACATCGATCCCTCGTTGCAGGAGAGCCATTTCATGACCGCCAGACCCACCATCACCCGTTTCGCCCCCTCGCCGACCGGATATATCCATGTCGGCAATCTGCGAACGGCGCTGATGAACTACCTGATCGCCCGTAAAAACAACGGCACCTTCATCCTGCGACTGGATGATACCGATCAGGAACGCTCCAAGCAGGAATATTCCGATGGCATCATGCAAGATCTGGAATGGCTGGGCCTGACATGGGATCGGGTTGAACGCCAATCGCTGCGCTTTGACCGCTATTACGAGGCCGCAGATCAGCTGCGCGCAGCAGGCCGGTTCTATGAATGCTTCGAGACCCCGGTCGAGCTGGACCTCAAGCGCAAAAAGCAACTCAACATGCACAAGCCGCCGGTCTATGACCGCGCCTCGCTGCGCCTGACCGAGGATGAAAAAGCCCAAGCCCGCGCCGAAGGCCGTGCCGGCTATTGGCGCTTTCAGCTGGATCTGCAGCGTATCGAATGGCCCGATGGCATTGTCGGCCCGATTTCAATCGACGCCGCCTCGGTCTCGGATCCGGTGCTGATCCGCGCCGATGGTCAGATCCTTTACACCTTCGCCTCTTCGGTCGATGACATCGACATGGGCGTCAGCTTTATCGTGCGCGGTGCCGACCATGTCACCAATACCGCAACGCAAATCCAGATCATGCAGGCGATGGGCGGCACCCCGCCGAATTTCGCGCATCACTCGCTGCTCACCGGTGCCAAGGGCGAAGAGCTGTCCAAACGTCTGGGCACCCTCAGCCTGCGCGACCTGCGCGCCCAAGGTGTGGAACCTATGGCGCTGTTGTCGCTGATGGCGCGGCTCGGCTCCTCGAAACCGGTCGAACTGGCAAGCTCGATGCAAGACCTGATCGACGGCTTTGACATCGGCGCTTTCGGGTCTGCCCCCACCAAATTCGACGCCGAAGACCTGTTCCCGCTGACCCGTGCGCATGTGCAAAGCCTGCCACTGCCGGCTGTCGCCGACCGCATCGCAGCCCTGGGTGTGCCCGCCGATCTTGCCGAAGCCTTCTGGGGTGTCGCGAAAGCAAACATCACCGTGCTCGCCGATCTTGAAGGCTGGTGGGCGCTGTTCCGCGATGGTGCAACCCCGGTTGTGGCCGAAGAAGACCGCGACTTCATCAAAGAAGCCTTCGCGCTGCTGCCCGAAGGCCGCTTCACCCAAACCACTTGGTCCGAATGGACCCAAGCGGTGAAAGAGGCCACCGGCCGTAAGGGCAAAACCCTGTTCCGCCCGCTTCGCCTTGCTGTCACCGGCCTTGATGCTGGCCCCGAAATGGCCGATGTGCTGCCGCTGTTGCAAAAACGCCCAAGCCTCTAAGGCCGGCTTTCATCTTGGCAAAAATATCCTGGGGGTCCGGGGGCAAAGCCCCCGGCCGCAGCGGCTAAACCAAGGCTGAAAGCACAACCCAGCCCGCAATCTCGCTCAACTGTTGCAGCGCACCCAAAACATCACCGCTCTGCCCACCAATCTGGCGCAGCGCCAGCAGTCCCAGCGCCAAACCTGCCACCGCCATCGCCAAAATCGCAAACGGTGCGCCAATCGCAAGCAATGCGCCAATCCCAACCGCCAAGGCAAAGCCCGCGCGCAACCCGTCGACCTCTGCCGCAGCCTTGCCCAAACCATCACTGCGCGCCGCTGGCATCAGTGCCAGCGCCAGCACCACCCCGGCACGGCTGGCCGCACCAAGCGCCAGCAGCGCCATTGCGGCAGCCACGCCGCTTTGCTCTGCCAAAATCGTCAGACCCTGCCAGCGCAGCCCAAGGCTTAACACCAAGGCCAGCGCGCCATAGCTGCCGATGCGGCTGTCGCGCATGATCTCTAACTTGCGCGCCCGGTCGCGCCCGCCGCCAAAGCCATCGGCGACATCGGCCAGCCCGTCTTCATGCAGCCCCCCCGTCGCCAAAACCCCCGCCAGCAGCGCAAGCCCTGCGGCCATTGTCGGGGCCACGCCCAGCGCCAATCCTGCCAGCAAAACCGCCGCCGACAGCGCCCCCACCAAGCCACCGACCAGCGGAAAGGCCCAAGCCGCAGCGCCCATCGCAGGCAGTACTGAGATCTGCCCCGCAGGCAGCCGCGTCAGCATCATCAGCGCCAGTTGCACCTCGCTCAGACGCGCGCGCGCAAGCCTCATGCCTCAGACACTCCGGCCTCGTCAAAGGTTGCCATGCCGTTGTGCACCGCCAGCGCACTGCGCAAAATCCCCAAGGCCAAGGCTGCCCCCGATCCTTCGCCCAAGCGCATGTCAAAGTCCAAGACCGCGCGTTTGTTCAATTCGGCCAACAGCTTGCGGTGCCCGGGTTCAGCCGAGCAATGGCCGACCAAACAGTGATCCAGCAGCCGCGCATCGGCGCGGTAAAGCGCCGAGGCCGCAGCAGTGCAGATAAACCCGTCCAAAATCACCGGAATCCGTGCCGCCCGTGCCGCCAGAACCGCGCCGCAGATCGCCGCCTGTTCGCGCCCGCCCAAGGCCGCCAGCACGCCCATCGCCGAAAGCCCCTGATGCCGCGCAAGCCCTGCTTCAATCGCCGCGATCTTACGCTTGATGCCCTCCGCATCCGACCCCGTGCCCGCGCCGACCCAAGCCGCAACCGCGCCACCAAACAGCGCGGCGGCCATCGCGGCTGCAACCGTCGAATTGCCGATCCCCATCTCGCCCAGGATCAGCACATCGGCGCGCGTGTCTACCGCATCCCAGCCGATTTGCAGCGCGGCCAGACAGTCTGCCTCGGTCATCGCGGGGGCGGTGGTGAAATCGGCGGTGGGGCGGTCAAGCTCAAGGGCTATGACCGAAAGCTGGGCACCATTGGCGCGACACAGCTGATTGATCGCAGCCCCGCCTGCCATGAAATTGCCGACCATCTGCGCGGTGACTTCTTGTGGGAACGGGTTGACGCCCTGCGCGCAAATGCCGTGATTTCCGGCAAAGATCACCGCTTGGGCAAGGGAAATCGTTGGCCGCGCCGTGCCGCGCCAGCCTGCCATAAACCCTGCCAATTCTTCCAGCCGCCCCAAAGATCCCGGCGGTTTGGTCAGGCTGTTTTGCCGCGCGGCTGCGGCGGCGACGGCCTCGGCGTTGACCATGGGCAGGGTTTCTGCAAGTCCGGCGATTTCGGCCAAAGAGGTAAACTTCATCTTACTTCACTTTCAACGGCAGGCCCGAGACAGCAAGGATGACCTCATCCGCCGCCGCTGCGACCCATTGGTTCAGGGTTCCGGCGGCGTCCCGAAAGGCGCGCGCCAAGGCATTGTCGGGCACGATGCCCAATCCGACTTCATTTGTTACAAACACAACCGGGCTTTTGTGCTGCGGCAGCTCTGCCAGCATCGCTTGTGCCGCACTGCGCCAATCGGCTTCGGCCAGCATCATATTGGTCAGCCACAGCGTCAGGCAATCCACAAGCCGCGGCCCCTTGCCATCCGAGGCCCGCAGCGCGCCCAAAAGATCCATCGGCTCGGTATAGGTCAGCCATTCCGGCCCGCGCCGCGCTTGGTGTTCGGCAATGCGCGCGCGCATTTCGTCATCCCAAGCCTGCGCCGTGGCGATATAGCCCGCAGGCCGCCCCATGTCCAAACACCGCGTCTCGGCGATCAGGCTTTTGCCCGAGCGCGCACCGCCAGTGACAAGAAGAAATTTCTGCATATCGGCCCTTGCTCCTTGTCGCTTGTCAAAGCAGAAACAACGGATGCGCGAAAGGAGAAATGCGACTGTGCCCGTCTTTGCCCCGACAGAGCTGATCCTGATCCGCCATGCTCCTGCTGTGACAGAGGGGCGGATGGCGGGCAAACGCGATGTTGACGCCGATTGCAGCAATAGCGCCGCCTTTGCAGCCCTGCGGGCGCGGCTTGCGCCTGATGCCGCGCGGCTGATCAGCCCTGCGCTGCGCTGCCGCCAAACCGCAAGCAGCCTTTGGCCCGATTTGCCCGCGCCCGACAGCGACGCGCGGCTGTGGGAGCAGGACTTTGGCGCTTGGGAGGGGATGCCGTTTGACCAGCTGCCCGATCTGGGCGCGCTTGATTTGCCCGATCTGGCCGCGCACCGCCCCCCGCAGGGCGAAAGCTTTGCCGATCTTTATGCCCGTGCCCAGCCAGCCTTGGCCGAGGTGGTGGCGCGCGGCTATCGCAAAACGGTCATTATCGCTCATGCCGGGTTGATCCGCGCAGCGCTTGGCATGGCTTTGGGGCAGCCGCATCTGGGCCTTGCCTTTCAAATAGCCCCGCTGTCGCAGACGCGTCTGATCGCGGTGGCGGGGGCGTGGTCGATTGCTTGTGTCAACGAGCCTGCACAATGATCCGCGTGGCGGGGCATTTTGGCGAGCTGTTGCAGGGCCGCTTGGGCGGCTCTGGCCCGGTGGTGCTGGTGACGCTGCCTTGCCCCGCGCTTGGGGTGACAGCGCGGCAAAGCCCCTGCGCGCAGTTCAGCCTGCACAACGCGGGCCAGCGCCTGCTGTCCCCCGCCCGCGCGCGCGGGTTTTTGGCCAGCCTTGGCCTGCCTGTGCGCAACCGCCATGTCTTGCGCGCGCAGATGCCGGCGGGCGGCGGGGCAGGGGCCTCGACGGCGGCATTGGTGGCGCTGGCGCTGCAAGCAGGCTGGCAGGGCGCCCCCGAGAGGCTTGCGCGCGCCTGCCTTGCGGCCGAGGGCGCGAGCGATCCTTTGATGTTTGCCGATCCCAGCCAAAGGCTTTGGGCCTCGCGCGCGGCGCAAACTCTTGCCCGCTTGCCGCCCTTGCCAAGGTTCGAGGTGATCGGCGGCTTTTTTGGCCCCTGCCAGCGCACCGATGCCCGTGACAGCCGCTTTGCCGATATCGCTGATCTGATCCCCGATTGGACCGCTGCCGCAGCCCAAGGCGATCTGCCGCGCTTGGCCGCATTGGCGAGCCTTTCGGCCAACCGCAATGGGGGGCTGCGGGGCGGGGCGCAAATTGCAGCGCTTGCGTCGCTTGCGGCCGATCTGGGCGCGCTGGGCCATGTCATTGCCCATACGGGGGCGGCGCGGGGGTTGATCTTTGCGCGCGGCCAAATCCCCGCCCACGCCCGCGCCGCCCTGATCGGGGCAGGCGCACGGCAGGTCGTGCAGTTCCCCGCAGGAGGAGGCCTATGAGTTACGCGCTGATGATGCTGACGGCGATGGCGATTGATCTAAGCTTTGGCTGGCCCGATTGGCTGTATCGCCGCATCGGTCATCCTGTCACATGGCTGGGCGCGCTGATCCGTGCGCTGGATCTGGCGCTGAACCACGACCATGCCAGCGATGCCCGCCGCAGGCTGGCAGGGGTTGCGACGCTGATCGTGACCGTCGCCGCCGCCGCGCTGCCGATGTGGGCGCTGCAAAGCCTTTTGCCGCAGGGTTGGCTGGGCATTCTGATCGGTGGCGTGCTGGCTTGGCCCTTGGTGGCGCTGCGCTCGATGCATGCGCATGTGGCGGCTGTGGCCAAGCCGCTGACGGCGGGCGATCTGGCGGCCGCGCGCTTTGCGGTCTCGATGATCGTGGGGCGCGACACCACCCGCCTTGATCCCGCGGGTGTTGCCCGTGCTGCGCTGGAATCCCTGGCCGAAAACACCTCGGATGGCATTGTCGCACCGCTGTTTTGGGGGGCCGTGCTGGGGCTGCCGGGGATTGCCGCCTATAAGGCCGTCAACACGCTTGATTCGATGATCGGCCACCGCAGCCCGCGCTTTGAATGCTTTGGCTGGGCCTCGGCGCGGTTTGACGATCTGGTGAACATGATCCCCGCGCGCGCCACGGGGCTGCTGTTTGCCTTGGTTTCCAGCCGCCCCGTTTTGGGGCTGCGGGTGATGTGGCGCGATGCCTCGCTGCACCGCTCGCCCAATGCAGGCTGGCCCGAGGCTGCTATGGCCGCAGGTCTGGGCGTGCGCCTGTCGGGCCCGCGCGTCTATGCCGACCACATCGCGCAGGAGCCTTGGGTCAACGCCGAAGCCCCCGATCCCAGCGCCGCCGATCTGCGCTTAGGCCTTGCGCTTTATGCCCGCGCCATGGCAACTCTGGCGGCAGGCCTGACCGGCCTTGCCCTGATCTGGAGCCTGACATGACCCGCGATCACGGCGGCAATATCGACAGCGCTATCGCCCGCTTTGGCGGCACCGATTGGATTGATCTGTCCACCGGCATCAACCGCGCGCCCTATCCGCTGCCCGATCTGCCACCCGAGGTCTGGACCATGCTGCCCACCCAAAGCGCGAAACAAGCGCTGCTGCGGGCGGCGCAGAGCGCCTATGGAACGCAGGCGCCCATCCTTGCGCTTGCCGGTGCGCAGGCCGCGATCCAGATGATCCCGCGGCTTTTTGCGCCCAAAACCGCCCGCGTGCTTGGCCCCACCTATAACGAACACACAGCCTGTCTGCGCGCGGCGGGCTGGCAGGTGCAAGAGGTCAGCCGGCTGGCGCATCTGGCAGGTGCGGATCTGGCGGTGGTGGTCAACCCCAACAACCCCGATGGCGCAAGCTATAGCCCCGCTGATCTGCTGGCGCTTGGCGCGCAGGTGGGCCAGTTGGTGGTGGATGAAAGCTTTGCCGATGCGCAAGCGCCGCTGTCGCTTGCAGCCCAAGCGGGGGGCAATCTGCTGGTGCTGCGGTCATTTGGCAAATTCTATGGGCTTGCAGGGCTGCGGCTTGGCTTTGTGCTGGGCGATACGGCGGCAATTCAGGCGCTTGACGCGATGGCAGGGCCTTGGCCTGTCAGCGGTGCTGCGCTGCATATAGGCGCGCTGGCGCTGGCCGATACCGCTTGGGCGCAGGCCACCACCGCGCGGTTGCGCGCCGAGGCCGTGCAGGCCGACGCCTTGGCCGAAGCCGCCGGTTGGCAACCGCTGGGTGGCACCGAGCTGTTTCGCCTTTATGATACCCCCGATGCGCAATCGGCCCAAGACCGTCTGGCACGGCATCAGATCTGGTCGCGGATCTTCCCCTATTCGCAGCGCTGGCTGCGCCTTGGCCTGCCCGCTGGTGTGGCTGAATGGGCGCGGCTGACCCAAGCCTTGGCCGCCTGATGGAATTTACCCCCGCCGAATCTGAAACCCTGCTGTCGATCCTGCAATGGCGCCGCGATGTGCGCCACTTTCGCCGCGATCCGGTCGACGAGGCGCTGTTGGAGCAGCTGCGCGCCACCATGGACCGCGCGCCTTCGGTCGGCAATGCGCGGCCATGGCGGGTGCTGCGGGTGCAATCGCCCAGCCTTCGCGCCGAGGTGCGGGCTAATTTTCAACGCTGCAACGATCAGGCGGCCAAGCTTTATACCGGCGACAAACATGCGGAATATCTTGCGCTGAAACTGGCGGGCCTTGATGCGGCGCCCGTGCAGCTTGCGGTCTTCACCGAGATGGACCCCGCCGCAGGCCACGGCCTTGGCCGTCAAACCCTGCCCGAGGCGCTGCGCCAATCCACCGCCATGGCGATCTTTACCCTGTGGCTGGCGGCGCGCGCGCAGAATTTGGGGCTGGGCATGGTCTCGATCCTAGACCCCGCCGAGATCGAGGCGCTGTTTGCCGTGCCCGCAGGCTGGGAGTTTTCGGCCTATCTCTGCATCGGCCACCCCGAATTTACGGATGACACCCCCCTGCTGCACCGCGCGGGCTGGCAAGAAAACGCTGCCACAGATTGGCCGATCCGCTAACGCGCCAAAGCCAGCAAACCCTCGACATCCAAACATTGCTCCAAATGCGCCGCCAAAGCGTCCAAAACCACCTCGACCCCGGCGCCATAGGCCAGATCAGAGGCCTGCGCGCCGATCTGGCGCAAAAACGCCGCGCGAAAGCCGTCATCGGCAAACATGCCGTGCAAATAGCTGCCCATCACCCGACCATTGGCCGAAACCGCGCCCTCTGGCGCGCCGTCGATAAAGGCAAAGGGGCGCGCGCGATCAGGGCCATCGGTGCGGCCGATGTGAATCTCATAGCCCTGCATCGCCAAACCGCTTGCGGCATGAACGGCCTTGGTGCGGGTAAGCCGCTTGTCGGGCGTCATCTCGGTCTGCACCGCCAAATGCCCCAAACCTGCGGTCTCGCCCGCGGGCCCCTCAAGCCCCAAGGGGTCGCGCACAAGGCTGCCAAGCATCTGATAGCCGCCACAAATCCCCAAAACCCAACCGCCACGCCGCAGATGGGCGGCCAAATCCACATCCCAGCCCTGCGCGCGCAAAAAGGCCAAATCCCCCCGCGTCGATTTTGATCCCGGGATGATGACCAAATCGGTGTCGGCAGGAATAACCTCGCCCGCCCGCACCATGGTCAGATGCACGCCCGGCTCTTGCGCCAAAGGATCAAGATCATCGAAATTGGCAATGCGCGACAGGCCCAAAGCCGCAATCTTGAACCCGCCCAGACCCCGCGCGCTCGGCAAATCCAAAGCATCTTCGGCAGGCAACTTATGCGCATCGGCAAAGAACGGGACCACGCCAAAGCCGCGCCAAGCGGTGCGCGCCTCGATCAGGCGATAGCCATCGTCAAACAGCCGCGGGTCGCCGCGAAACTTGTTGATGATAAAGCCGGCAATCATGGCGTTGTCACCGGCCTCAAGCACCGCCTGCGTGCCGACAATCTGCGCAATCACCCCGCCGCGATCAATATCGCCGGTCAGGATCACCGGGCAATCTGCGGCGCGCGCAAAGCCCATATTGGCAATATCACCACTGCGCAAATTCACCTCGGCAGGCGAGCCCGCACCCTCGACGATCACCAGATCATACTGCGCTTTCAGACGCTGAAAACTTTGCAACACCGGTGCCATCAAAGACGGCTTGAGCGCCGCATAATCGCGCGCTTTAACCGTGGCAATCCGCTTGCCCTGCACCACAACTTGCGAGCCTGTCTCGCTTTCGGGTTTGAGCAGAACCGGGTTCATATCGGTGTGCGGCTCGATCCCGCAGGCCAAGGCCTGCAAAGCCTGCGCCCGCCCGATCTCGCCGCCATCGGCACTAACGGCGGCGTTGTTTGACATATTCTGCGGCTTGAACGGCGCCACCGAATAGCCGCGCAACCGCGCCGCACGGCAGAGACCCGCCACCAACATCGACTTGCCAACGTTAGAACCCGCCCCTTGGATCATCAGGGATTTCATCACAATCTCCCGCTGTTATGCAGGCGCGTTCGGAAGCCTCCGGCGGGGATATTTTTTGCCAAGATGAAAGCCGAAGGGCGGCACCGCATCTCGGGCCGCGCGGGCGGGGGAGATGCGGCGCTTTCACCTTGGGCGGCCATCGGGGTCCCCCCCTGTTCCGCCATTTCAGTTTGCCCGATCAAGGTTAACATTTCGTTGCTTTCATCTTGGCCTAAATATCCCGGGGTGAGCGCCGCAGGCGCGAGGGGCTGGCCCCTCTCTTAAAACTCGACGCCTGCCTGCGCTTTTATGCCTGCACGGAAGGGGTGTTTGATCAAGGTCATTTCGGTGACCAGATCGGCGGCTTCGATCAATTCGGGTTTTGCATTGCGGCCTGTCATCACCACATGGGTCAGCGGGGGCTTTTCGATTGCAAGAAAGGTTAGAACCTCATTGATATCAAGATAATCATAGCGCAGGGCGATATTGATCTCATCCAGCAAGACAAGGCGATTGTCGGGGTCGCGGATCAGCTCTTTGGCTTTTTCCCAGCCTTTGGCGGCCATGGCGATATCGCGGGCGCGGTCTTGGGTTTCCCAAGTAAAGCCTTCGCCCATGGCGTGAAATTCGCACAGGTCGGCGAAGTTTTCCTCGATGATCCGCCGCTCGCCCGTATCCCAAGCGCCTTTGATGAATTGCACCACCGCGCAGGGCATCTCATGCGCGATGCAGCGCAGAATCATGCCAAAACCGCTGGAGGATTTGCCTTTGCCTGCACCGGTATGCACGATCAGCAGGCCCTTATCGCCCGCTTTGCCGGCCATGATCTTGTCGCGCGCCGCTTTCTTCTTGGCCATCTTGCGGGCGTGGCGGGCGTTTTCATCGCCTGATGTGTCGGCTTTTGCGATTGCATCTTGGGGGGGCGTCTGTGTCGGGGCCATGATACCTCTGCTTTGCTTGACAAGGGCGTGTATTCTGCCACAGGTGAGGCAGCGCTGGTTCCTGTCTATGACAGGCGAAGAGGGAATGCAAAAGGGGGCGACCCCCGAAGCTGCCGCCCCCGCGACCGTGACCGGAGAGGTCGCCCATGCCACTGGCCGCAAGGTTCGGGAAGGCGGGCGATCGTTAAGTGGCCTGATCTGGCCGCTTTGGATCCGCAAGCCGGGAGACCTGCCAGCGCTGAGACTGAACGGGCGGACGGGGTGTTCCGCGACCAGCAGGCACTTGCGCCTTTTGGCGAGCGCTCTGGCATTCCCCGTCATCCCCAGATTGGGCGAGGGTTGATGAGCGTTACACTTCATGTTTGCACCACCTGCAAAGCGAACCTGCCACTGGCCGAGGGCGAGCAGCCCTTGGGTGCGCGGCTGCACGCGGCGCTGATCGCGGGCGAGGCGCCGCAGGGTGTGCGCATTGTTGGGGTGGAATGTCTGTCGGCCTGCGCGCAGGGGGCGGCGATTGCCCTGTCGGCGCCGGGGCGTTGGTCTTATGTTTACGGTCGTCTGACCGAAGCCGATGCGCCCGATATCCTTTTGGGCGCTGCGGCCTATGCCGAGGCGGCCGATGGCCTTGTGCCTTGGCGCGCCCGTCCTGTAATCTTTCGCAAGCAAAGCCTTGCGCGCATCCCCCCATTGGAGAGCTGACATGACCGATCTGGCAAAAATCCCTGTAACCGTGATCACCGGCTTTTTGGGCGCGGGCAAGACCACCTTGATCCGGCATTTGATGCAAAACCCGCAGGGCAAGCGCTTGGCGATTTTGGTTAATGAGTTTGGCACCGTCGGCGTCGATGGCGACATTCTGAAATCTTGCGCCGATGACAATTGCCCGGTCGAGAATATCGTCGAGCTGGCCAATGGCTGCATCTGCTGCACGGTTGCCGATGATTTCATCCCGACCATCGAGGCGCTGATGGCGCTGCCGATGCGCCCGGATCATATCATCATCGAGACCTCGGGGTTGGCCTTGCCAAAGCCTTTGCTCAAGGCCTTTGACTGGCCGGCGATCCGCTCAAAGATCACGGTCGATGGCGTGATCGCTTTGGCCGATGCCGAAGCGGTGGCGGCAGGGCGCTTTGCGCCGGATGTGGCGGCGGTAGATGCGCAGCGCTTGGCCGATGACAGCATTGACCACGAAACCCCCTTGTCCGAGGTGTTTGAAGATCAGATCGCCTGCGCCGATATCGTGCTGATGTCCAAGGCTGATTTGGCTGGCGAGGCCGGTTTGGCCGCAGCCCGCGCCATCATCATCGCCGAGCAGCCCCGCCCGACGCCGATTTTGGCGATGTCGGAAGGCATTATTGATCCGGCGCTGATCTTGGGGCTGAACGCCAAGGCCGAAGACGATCTGGCCGCGCGCCCCTCGCATCACGATGGCCACGACGACCACGAGCATGATGATTTTGATACCGTGGTGATTGATCTGCCCGAAATCGCCGAGATCGAGGTTTTGGTCGCAGCCATTCAGCGGCTGGCCGCCGAGCAGAACATCTTGCGGGTCAAGGGCTATGTCGCGGTGACCGGCAAGCCGATGCGTCTGCTGGTGCAGGCGGTGGGCGCGCGGGTGCGGCACCAGTTTGACCGGCCTTGGGGCGCTCTGCCGCGCAAGGGGCAATTGGTGGTGATTGCCGAGCATGATCACATTGATCTGGCGGCCATTCGCGCCGTGCTGGGGGCCTAATTCGCCATGCATGTCGTCTTTCGCGAAAGCCATGGGCTGGAGGATACCGAGGCACCGTTTGATCTGGGGCAGACGCCTGCGGATCTGGTGGTGCTGTCGTTTTCTGACAGTGATCTTGGGGCTTTCGCGGCGGGCTGGCAGCGTGGGCGCGAGAAATTGCCCAGCCTGCGTTTGGCCAATCTGATTGCGCTCAAGCATCCGATGTCGGTCGATGCCTATGTCGAACGCACTTTGGTGGGCGTCAAAGGCATCTTAGTGCGGGTGATTGGCGGCGAAAATTACTGGCCCTATGGTCTGATGCAGCTGCAAGATTATGCGCGCAGGCATGGCGTGGCCTTGGCGGTGCTGCCGGCGGATGGGCGCGAAGATGCGGCGCTTGATGGCTATTCGACCCTGCCGGTCTCGACGCTGCGCAGGCTTTCGGCGCTTTGTGATGCGGGTGGTGCGGTGGCAGCGCAGGCGGCTTTGGCGCAATTGGCGCTTGCGGCGGGGCTTTATGCCGGGCCGGTTGTGGGCGATAAAACCGTGCCAAGCTGCGGCTGGTACGACCCCGCGCAGGGCGTGATTGCAGCGCCCGTGGTGCAGGGGCCTGCGGTTTTGGTCAGCTTTTATCGCAGCTATCTGACGGCGGCCGATACCGCGCCGATTGATGCGCTGATTGCCGCGCTGCGCGCCAAGGGTGTGGCGGCTTATGGCGTGTTTGTGCCCTCGCTGAAGGCCAGTGGTGCTGCGGCGTTTCTGGCAGACGCTTTTGCAGCGGTGCCCCCGGTGGCGATCATCAATGCAACGGCGTTTTCAGGGCGCGGGGCTGATGGCACCACCCCGCTTGATGCGCCGCAATGTCCGGTGTTTCAGGTCGCCCTTTCCACCGCGCGCAGGCGCGATTGGGCCGGATCAGAGCGCGGGCTGGCCCCTGCAGATCTGGCAATGCATGTGGTGCTGCCCGAGGTGGATGGCCGGATTTTTGCCGGTCTGATCAGCTTTAAATCCCCCGGCAAGCGCGATCCTGATCTGCAATTCTCGCGGTTTGCCCATCGCGCGGATCTGGGGCGGATCAATCAGGTTGTGGCGCGGGTTCTGGGCTGGCTGCGGCTGGCTGCGGCGCCTGTGGCCGAAAAATCTGTGGCGATTGTGCTTTCGACCTACCCCGGGCGGCCTGACCAGATTGCGCATGCGGTGGGCTTGGATGCTCTGGCCTCGACCCGAGCCATTTTGCAGCAGATGGCGGCGCAGGGGCATGATGTATCGGCCCCCGATGCGCTTGGGCCGCGCCTGATTGCCGAGCGGCTGTCTTGGCCGCTGCAGGACTATCACGCCGCCCTGTCGCAACTGCCGCAGACTTTGCGCGATCAGTTGGCGCAGGCTTGGGGCGCGCCAGAGCAGGATGCGGCTTGCACGGCGGGGGCGTTTCACTTTGCGGCCTTGCGGGCGGGCCGCGCCCTGATCGCGCTGCAACCCGAGCGCGGCCATGTCGCCGCCCGCGATGGCGATTACCATGATCTGTCGCGGGTTCCGCGCCACGGCTATGTGGCGTTTTATCTGTGGCTGCGCGCGCAGGGGCTTCATGCGCTGTTGCATATCGGTGCGCATGGCACGCTGGAATGGCTGCCGGGCAAATCGGTGGCGCTGTCGGCCGATTGCTGGCCCGAGGTTTTGCTGGCCGATCTGCCGGTGATCTATCCCTTTATCGTCAATGATCCGGGCGAGGCTGCACAGGCCAAGCGGCGGATTGGCGCTGTGACCTTGGGCCATTTGCCGCCGCCCTTGGCGCAATCGGCGGTGCCCGAAGGTCTGTTGCGGCTGGAACGGCTGCTGGACGAATACTCGACCGCCGATGGGCTGGACCCGTCGCGCCGCGATCGGTTGATCGGCAGCATCCGCGCCGAGGCGCAGGCCTCGGGCGTCGAGGCCGATCTGGGCTTACCTGCGGGGGCATCGGCTGCCGAGGCGATCACGCGGATCGACCGCTTTGTTTGCGATATTAAGGAAAGCCAGTTTGGCGACGGGCTGCATATCTACGGGTCGGCTGCGGGCGAGGCCGAGGGGCTGATGACCGCGCTTGCAGGCGCGCGGGTGCCTGCGGGGCCTTCTGGCAGCCCGTGGCGGGGGCGGTCGGATGTGCTGCCAACGGGGCGCAATCTGTACACGGTCGATCCGCGCGCGGTGCCATCGCGGGCGGCCTATGCCCAGGGTGTCAAGCTTGCCGAAGAGCTGTTGCGGCGGCATTTGCAAGACAAGGGCGATTGGCCGCGCGGCTTGGTGATTGACCTCTGGGGGTCTGCCACCATGCGCACGGCGGGCGAAGAATTGGCGATGGCGCTGCATTTGGCAGGGCTTGCGCCGAAATGGGACGAGGGGTCAGAGCGGGTTTCGGGCTTTGAAATCCTGCCGCTGGCCTTGCTGGACCGGCCGCGCATTGATGTCACGCTGCGGGTTTCGGGTCTGTTCCGCGATGTCTTTGGCGGGCTGGCGCAATTGTTCGAAGCCGGGGCCACGGCCTTGTCGCAGCGCGACGAGGCGGCAGATATGAACCCCTATCTTGCGCGGGCTGCACGGGTTTTTGGCCCCAAGCCCGGGCTTTATGGCATGGGGATGGAACCTGCGCTGGAGGATTATTCCGACGCGGGACGCATGGCTGCGGGTGAGGCTTGGTTAAGCAGTTCGGAATGGGCGATTGATGCCAAGGGCGAGATTTCGCAAGATCGCGCCGGCCTTGCCCAGCGGTTGCAGGCCGCCGATGGCTATGCGCATGTGCAAGATCTGGTGGAAACCGACATCCTGATGGCGCCAGATTACGCCGCCCATGAAGGCGGATTTGCCGCCGCCATGGCTGCGGTTGGCGCGGCGGAACCCGCACTTTATCACATCGACGCCAGCCGGGCTGACGCGCCGCGTGCGCGCTCGGTCTCGGAAGAGGTGGGCCGAGTGGTGCGCGCGCGTGCGGCCAACCCCGATTGGGCCAGCGGTATGATGCGCCACGGCTTTCGCGGCGGCGCCGAGATTGCGGCAACCTTGGACAACCTTGCCGCCTATGCGCATCTGACCCGCAATGTTCCGGCGCAATTGTTCGATTTGTATCACGAAGCCACCTTGGGCCGCGAGGATCTGGTGGCCTTTCTTGAGGCCGAAAACCCCGCAGCCTTGGCCGCGATGCAGGCGCGGTTTCAGGCCTTGTTTGACGCAGGGCTATGGGTGACGCGGCGCAATTCGATTGCGGCGCAGATCGGGGGCTTGGATGGCTGAAGTGGTCATTCAGGGTCCGATCATTCAAGGCTGGTGCCCGGGTGCGCTGCGGCCGATGGCCTCGGGTGACGGGCTGGTGGTGCGGGTGCGCCCGCATGGCGGGCGACTGTCCCAAGCCCAAGCGCGCGGCATTGCGGATTTGGCGCGGTTGCATGGCAACGGCTTGATTGATCTATCGAACCGCGCAAATCTGCAACTGCGCGGCGTCACCGAGGCAAGCTATCCTGCGCTGATCGCGGGGCTGCGGCAGCTGGGGCTGATCGACGACAGCGCCGAGGCCGAGGCGCGGCGCAATATCATCGTGACGCCGTTTTGGGACAGCGCCGATCTGACACAGCAGCTTGCGGCAGAGCTGACGGCAGCCTTGGCCGCAGCGGATGCCCCCGCATTGCCCGCAAAGTTTGGCTTTGTGCTGGATACCGCCGCGCGTCCGGTGTTGCGCGATGTCAGCGCCGATATCTGGATCGAGACCGGCCCCAAGGGTCTGTTGCTGGCCGTGCAGGGCGGCGCGAAAGCGGTCAGCGCCAAAGATGCGGTGGCGCAGGCCTTGGCCTTGGCGCGCTGGTTCTTGGATGCGGGCGGGGTGACAGGCGGGCGGGGCCGGATGGCGCAGCTTTTGGCGCGGATCGGCCTGCCTGCTGGCTTTGAGGCGCCGCGCTTGCAGCCCTTGCGCGCGACGCTTGGCGCGCAGGCGCAGGGGCAGCTGCTGGGCTTTGACTTTGGCCAGATGCAGGCGCAAACGCTGGCCGCCTTGGCCGATCTGGGGGCGCTGCGGCTGACACCTTGGCGGATGCTGTTGATCGAAGGCTTGGCGCAGGCGCCTGATCTGGAAGGCGTGATCACCCGCGCCGAGGATCCGATGCTGCGGGTGGTTGCCTGTTCGGGCGCGCCCGCCTGCCCGCAGGCGCTTGGCGACACCCGCAGCCTTGCCCGCGCGCTTGCGCCGCATGTGACGGGGCTTTTGCATGTCTCGGGCTGCGCCAAGGGCTGCGCGCACCCGGGGCCCGCGCGCACCCTAACCGCGACCCCTGTCGGTTTCGACCTGATCTGTGACGGTCCTGCATCTGGCATTCCCGACCGCATCGCGCTATCCGCGTCCGAGCTTATCTGCGACCCCTCTCTTATCTCAAAGGCCCCCTGATGCCGCATACCTACATCACCGATGGCGCCGAGATTTACCGCCAGTCCTTTGCCACCATCCGCGCCGAGGCCGATCTGGCGCGCTTTACCCCCGAGGAAGAGATCGTGGTGGTGCGGATGATCCATGCCGCTGGCATGGTGGGGCTGGAACAGCATGTGCAGTTTTCGCCAGGCATGGCGATTGCGGCGCGGGCGGCACTGGAAGCTGGCGCGCCGATCCTGTGTGATGCGCGCATGGTGTCTGAAGGGGTTACCCGTGGCCGCCTGCCTGCTGGCAATCAAGTGATCTGCACGCTGCATGATCCTGCGGTGATCGGCATGGCCAAGGCGATGGGCAACACCCGCTCGGCCGCCGCACTCGAGCTGTGGCGTCCGCATCTGGCGGGGGCGGTGGTTGCGATTGGCAATGCGCCGACCGCGCTGTTTCATCTGCTGAATATGCTGGAAGATCCAACCTGCCCGCGCCCTGCGGCGATCATCGGCTGCCCGGTCGGCTTTATCGGGGCTGCGGAATCCAAGGCGGCACTGATGGCGGATCTGCCGGTGCCTTCGGTGGTGGTGCAGGGGCGCTTGGGTGGCTCTGCGATCACGGTGGCTGCGATCAACGCTTTGGCAAGCCGGATTGAATGATGGGCAAGATCATTTGCACCGGCCTTGGCCCCGGCGACCCTGATCTGATTTCGGTGAAATCAGATCGTCTGATCCGCAGCGCGCGCCATGTCGCCTATTTCCGCAAGGCAGGTCGCGCAGGCCAAGCCCGTCGCATCGTCGAAGGCATGCTGGCCGCCGATGTCACCGAATATGCGATGGAATATCCGGTCACGACCGAGCTGCCCTTTGACAGCCCCGCCTATAATCAAGCGCTTGCGCAGTTCTATGATGACTGGGCTGACCGGCTTGCACTGTTGTCACAAAGCGTCGAGGTGATCGTGCTGTGCGAGGGCGATCCGCTGTTTTATGGCTCGTTCATGCATCTGCACACCCGCCTGCAGGGCCGCGCCGAGGTCGAGGTGATTGCGGGCATCACCGGCATGACCGGCTGCTGGAACGCGATTGGCGCGCCCTTTACTTGGGGCGATGATGTGCTGTGTGTGCTGATGGCAACGCTGCCCGAGGCCGATCTGGTGGCGCATATGAGCCGCTCTGACGCCATGGTGGTGATGAAAACCGGTCGCAACCTGCCCAAGGTGCGGCGGGCTTTGCAAGCGGTTGGCCGGTTGCAGGATGCTTGGCTGGTCGAACGCGGCACCATGCCGACCCAGCGCATCGCCAAGCTGGCCGATGTGAACCCCGAAGACTGCCCCTATTTCGCGATCGTGCTGGTGCATGGTCAGGGCCGGCGTCCTGAATTGGGGGGCATCGAATGACAGGCTGGCTGGCGGTCGTAGGCCTTGGGCCGGGGCAAGAGGATATGGTGACGCCGCAGGTGCGCGCGGTGCTGGCCGAGGCGACGGATGTGATCGGCTATTTCCCCTATGTCGCGCGGGTCGCACCACGGCAAGGCTTGACGCTGCACGGTTCGGACAATCGGGTCGAGATTGACCGCGCCGATCATGCTTTGCGGCTGGCCTCGCAGGGCGCGCGGGTGGTTATTGTCTCATCTGGCGATCCGGGGGTCTTTGCCATGGCTTCGGCGCTGTTCGAAGCGCTAGAGGCGCAGCCCGCGCATCACGGGCTTGATATACGCATTCTGCCCGGCATCACCGCGATGCTGGCGGCGGCGGCAAGTGCTGGTGCGCCCTTGGGCCATGATTTTTGCGCCATCAACCTTAGCGACAATCTGAAACCTTGGGATCTGGTGGAACATCGGCTGCGGCTGGCGGCACAGGCCGATTTCGCCATGGGGTTTTACAACCCACGCTCGGCCAGCCGCCCGCATCAATTTGCCCGCGTGCTGGAGATTTTGCGCCAAGAATGCGGGCCGGATCGGTTGATCATCTTTGCCCGCGCGGTCTCGACCCCTGACGAGCGGATCAGCACCGTAACCCTGGCCGAAGCCACGCCCGAGATGGCCGATATGCGCACCGTTGTTTTGGTCGGCAATTCTGCCACCCGCCGTGTTGGGCGCTTTGTTTACACGCCAAGGTCTGCGGGATGATCAAGCCAGGCCATCACGTCAGCCACCTCTGCCAGCACGCGCCGCGCGGGCAGTTTTGGCCGGTCGATCAGAATGACCGGCAGGCCAAGGCTGCGCGCGGCGATCAGCTTGGCCTCGGCCCCCGCGCCGCCTGCGTTTTTGGCAACGATATGGCTGATGCGGTGGGCTTGCAGCAGGGCAAGGTCTTGGGCCGCGTCAAAGGGGCCACGCGCCAGCACAACCGTGCAATCGGGCAGCGGCGGCGCGCTGGGCGCATCGACCAAGCGCAGCAGATAGTGATGCGGGCGGGCGGCAAAGCCTGCAAGGTTTTGCTTGCCAATCGCCAAGAACACCCGTGCGGGCTGATCGGGCAGGGCGGCGATGGCGCTGTCTATATCGTCGACATGGGTCCACAGATCACCTTCACCCGCGCGCCAAGCTGGGCGCTGCAACCCGATCAGCGGCACGCCGGCGCGGGCGCAGGCCTCGATCGCGTTGCGGCTCATTTGGGCGGCAAAGGGGTGGGTGGCATCGACCACCGCGTCAATCTTTTCGGCGCGCAGATAGGATATCAGCCCGTCAACGCCGCCAAAGCCGCCAATGCGGGTGGGCAGCGGCTGGGCTGCGGGGGCTTCGGTGCGCCCGGCATAGGAAAACACCGCATCCGCACCAGCGGCAGCCAAAGCGCGGGCCAAGGTACTGGCCTCGGTGGTGCCGCCAAGGATAAGGCTGCGTGTCATGTCTGATCCTTGGGTTGCAATCATCGGTCTGGGCGAAGATGGACTGGCGGGGCTGACAGATGCAAGCCGCAAGGCGCTTGGTGCCGCCGAAATCGTCTTTGGCGGGCCAAGGCATTTGGCGCTTGTGGCGGCGGGGGCGCGGGGGCGCGATTGGCCTGTGCCGTTTTCACTGGCGCCTGTGCTGGCGTGTCGCGGGCAAAAGGTGGCGATTTTGGCCTCGGGCGATCCGTTCTGGCACGGCGCGGGGGGCAGTCTTGCGCTGCATCTCGCGCCTGCCGAGTGGGTGGCCTATCCTGCCGCTTCGACCTTTTCGCTGGCGGCTGCACGGCTGGGCTGGCGGATCGAAGAGATCACCTGCCACGGCTTGCACGCGGCCCCCTTCGCGCAGCTGCGCGCGGTGCTGAGCAAAGGCGCGCGCGCGATTTGTCTGCTGCGCGACGCCGAGGCCCCTGCGGCCTTGGCTGCATGGCTGACCCAGCAGGGCTTTGCCGCCGATCTGACCCTGCTTGAGGCTTTGGGCGGACCCTCGGAACGCCTGCGCAAAACCACTGCTGCGGGCTTTGATCTGCAAGACATCACGCCCTTGGTCGCGATGGCCATCGAGGTGACGGCGGGCAAGGGGCTGTCGCGCGCCGCTGGGCTAGAGGACAGCCTGTTTGCCTCGGACGGGCAGATCACCAAACGCCCGGTGCGGGCGCTGACGCTGTCGGCGCTGGCCCCGCGCAGGGGCGAGCTGCTTTGGGATATTGGCTCGGGCTCGGGCTCGGTTTCGGTCGAGTGGTGTTTGGCCGGTGGGCGCGCGATCTGCTTTGAGCTGCGCGAAGACCGTGCGGTCAACATCGGTGACAATGCCGCGCGCTTTGGCATGGCGCAGCGCATGGCGGTGGTGACAGGCCCTGCGGCGGCGGCCTTGGCCGATCAGCCGCTGCCCGATGCGGTATTTGTCGGGGGGGGCGGATCGGCTGCGCTGTTTGATCAGCTGTGGGCGATGCTGCCGCAGGGCACGCGGCTGGTGGCCAATGGGGTGACCTTGGAAACCGAGAGCCTGCTTGCCCAGCAACAGGCCCTGCGCGGCGGTGATTTGCTGCGGATTGATCTGGCGCAGGCGGCACCCTTGGGCCGGATGCGCGGCTGGGCGGCCTCGCGCCCTGTGGTGCAATGGAGCGTTCTGCGATGATCGTGGCAGGCATGGGCTTTCGCAAAGGCGCGGATCTGGCGGCCTTGCAGGCGGCCTTTCTGGCGGCAGGCGGTGCGCGGGCCGTGGCGCTTGCCACTGCCGAAGATAAGGCGCAGGCGGCGGTTTTCGTGCAATTTGCAGCGCTTTGCGGCCTGCCGGTCCATGCGATTAGCGCAACCGATCTGGCCGCACAGGCGACACCGACCCAATCGGCGCGGGTGGCAGCCCTTTACGGCACCGGATCGCTGGCAGAGGCTGCGGCGCTTGCCGCCGCGGGGTCAGGCGCGCGGCTTTTGCGCGCTCGGGTGCAATCACAAGACGGCATGGCCACAGCGGCCCTTGCCGAAAGGAGCGTGCGATGACGGTTCACTTTATTGGTGCAGGGCCGGGGGCTGCTGATCTGATTACGCTGCGCGGTCAGAGGCTTATCGCGGAAAGTCCGGTTTGCCTTTATGCGGGGTCTTTGGTGCCGCAAGCCCTGCTTGCGCATTGCCCAGCGGGGGCGCGTGTCGTCAACACAGCGCCTTTGTCGCTGGATGAGATCATGGACGAAATTGCCGCCGCCGATGCCGCAGGGCAGGATGTGGCGCGGCTGCATTCGGGTGATCTGTCGGTCTGGTCGGCGATGGGCGAGCAGTTGCGCCGCCTGCGTGCGCTGGGGATTGCCTATGATGTCACCCCGGGGGTGCCATCTTTTGCCGCCGCTGCCGCCGCTTTGGGGGCCGAGTTGACGCTGCCCGGTCTGACGCAATCGGTGGTTTTGACCCGCACCTCGGGGCGGGCGACAGCGATGCCTGCGCGCGAAAACCTTGCCGCCTTTGCAGCCACGGGGGCGACACTGGCGCTGCATCTTTCGGTACATGTGCTGGAAAAGGTCGTGGTCGATCTGTTGCCGCATTATGGGCCCGATTGCCCTGTGGCCGTGGTCTGGCGGGTGACTTGGCCTGACGAGCGTATCGTGCGCGCCACGCTGTCGACCTTGCAAACCGCGATTGGCGCCGAGATGGAGCGCACGGCGCTGATCCTTGTGGGGCCTGCTTTGGCCGCCGAAGGTTTTGAGGAAAGCCGGCTTTACGCCGGCGACTATGACCGCCGCTTTCGCCCCGTCGGCACCGAGCCGCGCTTTCCGGAGGCAGAATGACCCCCCGCGGCTTGTTGATCTCGGCCCCGGCCTCGGGCACTGGCAAGACCACGCTGATGCTGGGCCTGCTTGCGGCGCTGCGCGCGCGCGGCGTGGTGGTGCAGCCGTTCAAATCGGGGCCCGATTACATCGACCCCGCCTTTCACGCGGCGGCCTCGGGGCGGGCCTCGGTCAATCTGGACAGCTGGGCGATGGGGCCTGAGCGCCTTCGCGGGCTGGTCGCGGCAGCCGAGGGCGCCGATCTGATCTTGGCCGAAGGCTCGATGGGGCTGTTTGATGGCGTGGCCTTGGCAGGCGAGACCGGCACCGGGGCCAGTGCCGATGTCGCGGCGATGATGGGCTGGCCGGTGGTTCTGGTGATTGATGTCTCGGGGCAGGCGCAATCGGCGGCGGCGGTGGCGCTTGGCTTTGCCACGATGCGGCCCGATGTGAAAATCGCCGGAGTGGTGCTGAACCGTGTCGCCTCGCCGCGTCACGAGGCTTTGGTGCGGGTTGGCATGGCGGCGGTGGGCATTCCGGTGCTGGCGGCGCTGCCGCGCAACCCCGCGATTGCGATGCCTGAACGCCATCTGGGCTTGGTGCAGGCCGAAGAGCAGCCTGAACTAGCCGCACTTTTGGCCGAAGCCGGGCGCTTTATTGCCCAGCATATGGATCTTGACACGCTGATGGCGGCCGCCGCGGGTGGGGCGCTGCCTGCGGCGGAACCCTTGGGTTTGCGCCCGCCAGCAGACCGCATTGCTTTGGCGCGCGATCAGGCGTTTTCCTTTGTATATCCGCATCTTATCCAAGGCTGGCGCGCGGCTGGGGCGACGATCTTGCCGTTTTCACCGCTTGCAGACGAGGCCCCCGACCCCAGTGCCGATTGCTGCTGGCTGCCCGGTGGCTACCCCGAGTTGCACGCGGGCAAACTTGCGGCCAACAGCCAGTTTCTGGCGGGCACGCGCGCCTTTGCCGCGACAAAGCCGGTGCATGGCGAATGCGGCGGCTATATGGCAATGGGCGCGGGGCTGGTGGATGCGGGCGGTCTGCGGCATCAGATGTTGGGGCTTTTGGGGCTTGAAACCTCGTTTGCCAAGCGGCGGATGCATTTGGGTTACCGCCATGCAGCGCCCTTGGTTGACTATTGCGGCGGCGGGCAAGCTGCGCTGCGCGGCCATGAATTTCACTATGCCACCATCCTGTCGCAACCCGACGCAGCGCTTGCGCGTGTCACCGATGCCACGGGGGCCGAGGTGGCCGAGACCGGATCCTACCGCCGCCAGCCAAGCGGCGCGCTGGCCACCGGAACCTTTTTCCATTTGATCGCAGAGGCGCAATGACCGGTTTTGTCTCTTTCGTGTCGTCGGGGCCGGGTGACCCTGATCTGTTGACGGTCAAGGCGGTGCAGCGCTTGGCCAATGCCGAAGTGGTGCTGTTTGACGATCTGTCTGCGGGCCCGATTTTGGCGCTTGCGGACAAGGGGGCCGATCTGATTGCGGTTGGCAAACGCGCGGGCAGACCCTCGCCCAAACAAGATCACGTTAGCCAATTGTTGGTGGATCATGCGGCGACAGGGCTGCGGGTGGTGCGGCTGAAATCGGGCGATTGCGGCATGTTTGGCCGCTTGGAAGAAGAGATCGTGGCGCTGCAAGCGGCGGGGATCGGCTATGAGATCGTGCCGGGTGTGACCTCGGCTTCGGCGGCGGCGGCGGCGGCGGGTATTCCGCTGACGCGCCGGCTTTCCGCACGGCGGGTGCAGTTTATCACCGGCGCCGATGTCACCGGTGGTCTGCCCGAGGCGGTGAATATGCCAGCCCTTGCCGACCCGATGGCGACGACCGTGGTCTATATGGGGCGACGCACCTTTGCCGATTTGGCGGCGCGGCTGATCGCGCACGGCCTGCCGCCTGAGACGCCTGCGCTTTTGGCCGAGGCGGTCTCGACCCCGCATCAAAAGATCAGCCGCCACAGCGTCGCCAGTCTGGCCGAGCTTTTGCAAACCGCCAGCAGCCCGCATCCGGCGCTGATCTTCTATGGCCCCTTGGCAGAGTTTGGCGGCACAGATGTTTGATCTGACCCTGATCGGCATTGGCACCGGCAATCCCGACCATCTGACCTTGCAAGCGATCAAGGCGATCAATGCGGCCGAAGTGATCCTGATTCCCCGCAAAGGGGCTGGCAAGGCCGATCTGGCAGAGCTGCGCCGCGCGATCTTGGCCGAGGTTCTGACCAATCCTGCCACCAAAGTCGTCGAATTTGACTTGCCTGTGCGCGACGAGGCGATTGCCGATTATCTGGCGCGGGTCGAGGATTGGCACGACCGCATTGCCGCGGTTTGGGCCAAGGCGATTGGTGCGGCGGGCAAGGTGGCGCTGCTGGTCTGGGGCGATCCGTCGCTTTACGACAGCACCTTGCGGATTGCGGCACGGCTGGTGCCGCCAGAGCGGGTGCAGGTCATTGCCGGCATCACCTCGGTTCAGGCGCTGACGGCGGCGCATGGCATCGCGCTGAACGAGATCGGCGCGCCCTTTGTGGTGACCACCGGGCGACGGCTGCGCGATGAGGGCTTTCCCTTGGGCGTTGATACGGCCGTTGTGATGCTGGACGGCGAATGTTCGTTTCAGGCGCTTGATCCGGCGGGGGTGTCGATCTGGTGGGGCGGCTATGTGGGGATGGCCGAGCAGATTATCCTTGGGGGCGACTTGGCCGAGGTAGGGCCGCAGATTGTGCAGATGCGGGCATCGGCGCGGGCAGCGCATGGCTGGATTATGGATATTTACCTGCTGCGGCGGGGGTAGTTTTTTGAATGTCGCACTGTGAGACTTTTTTGGTCTGTGTGAAATCAAGGGGTTAGCTGCGCGGGATTGCCCTATTTTAGCGATTGGGTCGGTGACACGGGGGCGGTTTGGGTGGTGGGGTGGAACCCCACCCTACGCAGTGGTG